>CAYSJA010000019.1:0-6554 GCA_964431235.1 uncultured Gammaproteobacteria bacterium | reverse complement strand
TGGTTTGGTTATGTCCCTTACTTATTATTTAATCGGCAAGATACAAGAAGCAAAGCCTCAATATTACAAAAAAAATATAGAAAAATATTGCCTAGAGGGACCAAAATCTTATGGTAAAAAGAAACCGTTCGCTATTATAGTTGAATAAAATTATATAAAAAAACTGGGAAGAATAATTAATAATAAAAATGGCCATTTTAAAATTTGACCATTTTTTATAATAATTTTATATAAATTAAACTAAACTTTTTCCAGTCATCTCTTTAGGTTTTTTTAGTCCCATAATTTTTAAAATAGTAGGCGCAACATCATATAGAGCCCCTTCTCTCACTTGTTTATAATTTGATGATACTACAACAAAAGGAACTTTATTTGTTGAATGAGTAGTATTAAAACTACCGTCACTATTTATAGCTGACTCAGCATTACCATGATCAGCAGTAATGACAAAACTATAATTATTTTTATTTTTTTTATAAATATCACCCACACATCTATCAACCACTTCTATCGCTTTCATGATTGCTTTAAAATTTCCAGTATGACCAACCATATCGCCATTGGCAAAATTAAGACAAACAAAATCAGACTTACTATTTTTCATCTCCTTATTTACAGCCTCAGTTATTTTAAAAGCGCTCATTTCTGGCTTTAAATCATAAGTAGCAACCCTTGGAGAATTAATTAGTATTCTCTTTTCTCCTTTAAAAAGCTCATCCCTTCCTCCAGAAAAAAAATAAGTAACATGTGCATATTTCTCTGTTTCTGCTATCCGAAGTTGAGTTAATTTATTCTTTGATATAATCTCACCAATTGTATTTTTTACATCATTTCTAGAGAATATTTCTTTTACCCTTTTAAAATCACTATATTTTGTAAGCGTATAATAATGAAGAGGAATTTTTTTCATTTTATATTTAGTAATATTCTTCTGATTAAGAGCAATAGTCATTTCTCTTAATCTCTCAGTCCTAAAATTAAAACAAATGACTACATCCCCATTTTTAATCAAACCAATTGGTTTTTTATTTTTATCAATAATTACTTTTGGTTTTATAAACTCATCAGTTATCCCTTTTTGATAAGAATTAAGAATTGCTTCCCTGGCACTCATATACTTCTCTCCTTTGCCAAAAATCATTAAATCATAACCTTTTTTTATTCTCTCCCAATGCTTATCTCTATCCATGCTATAATATCTGCCAATAATGCTGGCTACTCTTGCTCCCGTTCTTTTTACATTTTTTTCTAATTTTTTTATATAAGAAAGCCCATCTTTTGGATTAGTATCTCGACCGTCAGTAATAGCGTGAATAAAAATATTATTCAATCCTCTTTTATTCGCTATTTCACACATCTTGTATAAATGGCTAAGATGAGAATGCACTCCAGCAGAAGATGCTAAACCAATGAAATGCAAAGATCTATTTTTTATCTTAGCTTTATTTATTGCCTCATTTAAAATTTTGTTTTGCTCTAAAGAACCATTTTTGCAAGCCTGGCTAATCTTTACTAAATCTTGAAGGATATGACGACCAGAACCTAAATTAAGATGTCCGACTTCCGAGTTTCCCATTACCCCTTTAGGCAAACCAACTGCTTCACCACTAGCCTTTAGCTTAGAGTTAGGATAATTAGATAATAAAAAATCCATATTTTTAGTATCAGCTCTCCAAATAGGATTATTGTTATCTTTTTTTCCTATTCCCCAACCATCTAAAATAATTAAAATTACCTTTCTATGTTTCATATATATATTTTTAATATGTCATATATTTTAAATTATATCACAATCAAAATATAATCGAAACAAATTGACTAAAAAAGTTAAAAAATGCTAGTATAGAATTACTTTAAAGGATTTAATATAAAAAACGCTAAAACTAGCCAATTTAATAAATTAGCTGTAGAAATCGGCTTATTGGCCATCAAGACCCTTAAATTACTGGGGCGCTTGATAACCAAAATTTCTCGGTTATCCACCGGATTTTTTAGCTTAGTCTTTAAACTATTATTTAAACGCCTTTTAGTTAAAATTTATTTTGAATTTTTCCGCCTTAGAAAGACCCGTTTCCAGCAAAAAGACCATTGCCATTTTTTCAAAAGAAACCTTGCTTATCTTTCTATTATTGTCCTAACTGTTATCCTGATTCTATCCAATATGCAAAATAAAAATCAAGCTAAAGCTGCCACTGAAAATCGTATTTCCAAAACCATCATGGCCAGCTTGGTAGAAAATCAATTCAGTTCCTTATCCTTTGAAAGCGAAGAATTGGTAAAAGATTCCTATGTTCCTAGCAACCAATCTGTTGAACAAGAAAAATATTATCCTGACTCTATGGCGACTATCGAAAAACAAGCTGGATTATTAAACAATGAGATAGAAAAAGAATCCACTGATCCGATTTTAGTAAATGAAGAAGCTTTGGCAGTCAAACCTAAAAGTATAAACTTGCAAACAAATGAGAATGATGAAAATTTTTCAACACAGAGACAAGAGATAGTTAATTATACCGTCCAAAAGGGTGATACTATCAGTTCAATCGCTCAACACTTCGGCGTTACTATAAATACTGTCCTATGGGCTAATGATCTAGCTTCTTATAGTTTAATTAGACCGGGTGACATTTTAACCATCCTGCCTTATAGCGGTATCCTGCACACTGTAAAAAGCGGTGACACAATTTCTAAAATTGCCAGTGTCTATGACGTAGATGAAGAAAAAATATTAAGTAGTAATGACTTAGGAGCTGTTCTTAGAATCGGGGAAAAAGTAATGGTTCCGGGCGGAAATAAAATAAGCAAACCGAAAATTACTGTTTCTCAACCAATAGTCAATACTGGGATTTCCATTATCCGTGATTTAGTAACACCATCCGCTCCAAAAGTTGACAATGCAGCGGCAGTTGATAGTAAAATGGCCTGGCCAACAGAAGGTAGAAGGATAACTCAATATTATTCTTGGCGCCATACCGGTCTTGATATTGCTAATAAAACTGGCACTCCGCTTTATGCTGCCGAAGACGGTACAGTTGAATTTGCCGGTTGGAGTAGTGGTTATGGCTATAATGTTGTAATTAATCACGGCAATAGCAAGAAAACCCGTTATGCCCATGCCAGTCAATTATTCGTTAAAGCGGGCGATTCAGTATCAAGAGGAGAAAATATTGCTGCTATGGGTTCAACCGGCTGGTCAACTGGACCACATATTCATTTTGAGGTTATAATAAACGGTAAAAAATACAACCCACTTAATTATATAAAATAAAATAATCTTATGGGACACATTCTTATTGGCATTGCCTTATTAGCAGCTGGCGCCTTTCTGATTATAAAAACAGAATGGTTCATCTATAATATAGGGCGCATTGACTGGTTTGAAGCTAAGTTAGGAACTGAAGGTGGTTCAAGATTAGGTTATAAACTAATTGGCTTGATTTTTATCTTTATTGGTATTATTGTTATAACCGGCAGCGGCAATGATTTCATGCGTTGGTTGTTAACACCTTTACTGAAATACAATCAAAATTAACAAATTCTTTTAAACCTTTTTTAATCAAGGCAATAAGCTATTAATTCGCTAAATAATCCAAAGGGCCCTTAGCTCAGTTGGTTAGAGTACCTGCTTTGCAAGCAGGGGGTCAAGGGTTCGAATCCCTTAGGGTCCACTAATAAAAAAAACCACTGACAAGTGCCAGTGGTTTTTTGTTACGAATTAACAACAGGCTTACTTTATTCAATACTAAATTTTATGCTATTTGCTTCTTCTAACATTTCGATACTCGCGTTAACGGAAGCGTTGGTACTCTGCTTTAAAATTAAACGATTACCAAATTTTCTATATAGCGCTGTCAAAAATTCATCGCCCCAAGACGGAGAAAAAACGTCTATGTCATCAAAATTAACATATATTTTTTCAGATTCGGAAATGCTATTAAAATTTGGTAAATATGCCGCTAAAGCTTCTTTACCTAACTGACGAGATGTTAATATTGCGCCAAATTTTTTTATATCAATAACCATACAATTAAAATTTAATTATAGCTAAACAGCCCTGTACGGGTATTTTAGCCTTTTTTATTTTTAATGCCAAACTATCTTGATTCAAATTTAATTCTGCTTCTCCGCTTTGGAAAAATAAACTAAGCGGATTTTTTTCTATAATCGCTCTTACATATTTTAATCCATTACCGCGGCTTTCCGGTGCCCGGCCGGAAAGAATTTCGGTAAAAGCGACCTCTAGCGCTTCCGCGTCATTTCGCAATTCCGGCTTAATTCTTTTTAATGTTTTAAATATTCCCTGTCCACGATCCGCTAAAACAATGATTTTCTTTTTAACATTGTAGGCAAAAAATATTCCGATAACATCTGGCCAATTACCAAGATTATGCCCAAATGAATTATCGCCTATCTCGCCTACCATAGAAATAAGTAACGAAAAAAAAGATTCTATTTCTTTATTTTCGCTCAAATCCTTTCTTAATTTATAAAGTCTGCCCTGAAAAACAGAACTGTCTGAACAATAAAAAATATCATTCGGCTTTTCGCCAATATTATTTCTAGCCCATTTTATAGCCAGACTAATGCAGGAAGATATTAAAAACTCCTCTAACTGAACTAAACTATAATAACGATGATCGCCTTGATTGGTTCTTAGTGATTTTAATTTACCTTTATCATCCCAGCGCCTAAGGGTATCGATAGAAACTCTTAAATAATTAGCGGCCTCATTTATTTTTAATTTATCATTTATCATATGGTTACATTATAAATCATTTTAAAAAACTATGCAACATATAATATTATAAACTAGGCAATAATTTATTTAATATTAGTTAATTAACTATTCATAAACTATGCTATAATTTATTAAAATATATAATAAATATATGCATTTTTATTTTGTTGGTCCGCTTCCTATAAAGAGTTGGAAATCCGTTTTTTAACGACTAACCTATTGAATTAATCGCCTCGCGAGAGGTAAAACTCCGAGTCAAACGCAATGTAGCGAAAGCGTAACGTGGAATGTAGCGAAGCAAGTTTGAAAACCTACTTTGTATTTTAAAAGGCACACTATTATTCTCTGTTTTTTTTAAACCAATAATACATATTAATAATTAGAATATCTGACAATTCATTGATTCTTAGATAAACAAATTTTTGTTTTGCTAATAAGTTCCGAATTAACTTAACTTTATCTGAATCTTCTGTAATAAACAATTCATAGCCCCGCTTTATTATCAGAACGCTTTTAAAAAGACAGTGCTTTATTTTAAATCCTGAATTAAACTATTTACCTGATTAAAATCTCCATCTCCTTCTAAAACCATATCAAAATTTTTCCTATATTCGTCTCTTAGTTTATCGTAATCAAAATTAAGAAAACCTACTTTTAATAAATTTTTATATTCAAAACCTTCAATCATTCCCAAATCTCCGATACTATCTCCTAAAAGAATAACATTTTTTCTGTTTTGGATATTTGAATATAATTCAGGGATTTTCTTTAAAATGGTTTCGTCTTTATTCATACAATGAATAATCAATCCTTTTGGAGAAATAGCAGAGCCATTTTTATCCCAATTAAAATGGTTTGTTACATAAAAAATATTTGAATAATCTTTTCCGATTTTTTGAAAAAACATCTGTATAGCGTCTCCGCAACCACTTGCAGAAAGAATTACTAAAGGGATATTGTGTTCTTGTAAAAAGTCCAAAAATTCTGGAACTCCCTCTCTAAACTTTACATGCCCATTTTTTACAATATCTTTTAAATCTGATTTTGAAAGTCCGAATTCAATTAAAAGTTTATTATGGGTTTCCCACCATTCTTGCATTGCTTTCTTTTTTTCTTGCAAAGGAATAGTAGGATCTATTTCAACAGGATGATATTTATCAAAAAGAGTATGGGCTTTTTTTGCGTAATCTTTTGTAAGATGATTTTCATCCCTAAGCAAAGAAATAATGGAAGGAGTCTTAACACCATTAATTTCTCCATAAGTAAGAGTTCTATCAAAATCAGATAAAATATGGAGATTTTGGTAACCTCCTCTTTTAATTTGAAACTTTAATTTTTCTAAATTTTCGGGATTTAGAATTATTACTTTCATCTTAAAATAAATGCTTAAATTCTTTTATAAAGTTATCGTTAAATACTGCCTTTGGATGGGACTTATCAATTACAATCGCTATTGGATTTAACGCTTCTGTGTATCTGAAGTTTAATTCCGACTTTATTGCTTAAATCCTAGCATTATTATTGATGTTTGTTAATAGCATTATATTTAAATTACCACTAAACTAAGAGATTAAATTTGAATGGAGTAAAAAAAACAAAAATTAAATAATTTACCTCATATTAAAGCCCTTTTTTCAATTTTTTAGCCACCAAGCTTGACATAAATTAAAAAATCTGCTATATTTTAAAATCAGTGATTTTGCTGATAAATTGAATTTTAACAAAGGAGGTATCATGAAGTACGTATTGAACATCATCGGTCTGGTTTGCTTGGTTGCGGCAGTAGGCTGCACCAATAATCGAACACCCACCCCAA
>CAYSJA010000018.1:0-3583 GCA_964431235.1 uncultured Gammaproteobacteria bacterium | reverse complement strand
ACTATATGTTAGAACACGGGGCTAAAATCCCCAACTTCGTCCTCATAGCTCTCACAATAAAAGTATAGCCTAGTTGCTATACTTTTATTATACGAACTTTGTCCACGACCCCGAGCACTCATATAAAAACGAGCAGAAATGTCCGTTTTTTATTATGTAAAAGTGGTCCGAAAATAACACAATATTTTTACTATTTTAGCAAATATCTTGATTTTATTGATTTTAAAAAGTTTGAATTCATTTCCCTGTTTTTAAATTATTATCTTTAAGATAAAATCATAATATAAGTAATTAAATAACTGAATAATGAACTTTAAAAAAGCTGTTCGTAGCATAAACAGATCTATAATTAAAAAACAGCCGAAATCAATAGATCATAAGTGGGTAAAGAATAGATGTAAAATTTCATATCAATTTATCTTAGATAACATAAAGGATGAGCACAATTATCCCGATTGGGATTTTGTGGTATTCGGACTGGAAAGATGTGATCAAAAATTATAGATGAAAGGAGTAAAAAGAAAAGATGTTAAATTATATTCAGATGAAATTGAATTAAATATAATTCTAGATAAATATAGGAATAAATTGTATACATTTTTAGCACAAAAAAACAGAGAAGATAAAATAATATGTGATCTTGTGAGCATAAAATTAGTGAGGATAGCTTAACGAGGAAAATATTTTAGCCAAAAAAAAGTTGTCGAATTATTCAACCATCTAATTAATCATTGGATTGAATTTGATAAGAGCATGGCTAGTTGGCAGGGCTACAGCGAACTAATAATTGAGATTATAGAGGATTATATCCATTGATTTCGCTACTCCGGAACGTTCGTAGGATATTTATACAGAACCATGGAATATTCCGGTAGGGGATTAACTCCATTTGAAGAATTTTCTTTGGATGATATTTCTTCAATATCAGGTAAAAGAATATTAGAGATATTTATTAATAAATAATTTAAAAACGTGAAAAATAGGTAAATATTACTATATTTTCACGTTTATGTTGACAAAAAAGTGAAAATAACATATAATATTAATATACGATTCATTTTTTTTAAAAAATATGGTAAAAATTTTAAATGTTTACAGTAAAGTTAATTTTTTGCGGGAAAGATATTATAGGGCGGCTATTAATAAGGAGTCGTTAATTTCACTTATTTCTGAGGCGGAAGTAGCGGAGCAAGTGTACAACTCAAATGCAATTGAAAATAGCACGCTTTCCTTAGAAGAAACGGAGAAAATACTTCTTCAAATTGATTTGGATCGTTTTATTTCTGAAAGAGAAATTTTTGAAGCTAAAAATTTAGGAAGGGTTGTCTCATATATAAATAAGAAGGCCAAGGAGCAAGAACTTAATCTTGAGGTAATTTTGTCGCTTCATAAAATGCTCATTTCTAATATTCGCGATGATGTAGCCGGGAGATTTAGAACTGGCAACGAATATGTCCGTGTTGGTAGCCATATAGCGCCCAATCCTAAAGAAGTAAAAGATCGTTTAGAAAAAATGCTGATAGAATATAATGCCGCTAGTCATGAAAGTATTATTAAGCGCATTGCGCGGTTACATCTTACCTTTGAATATATTCATCCCTTTGTTGATGGCAACGGCCGCATCGGAAGAGTTATTAATAACTATTTATTAATCAGGGAGGGGTTTGTTCCAATAAACATAAAATTTATTGATAGAAAAAAATATTACGAAGCCTTTAAAGAATTTGATGAAAAAGGAATAACAACCATTATGGAAGAAATAATTGCCAAGGCTTTGACTAATAGTTATTATAAGCGGTTAGCTTATTTAGAAGGCAAAAAAATTATCACTCTTTCTGAATATGCTAAAATCAATAAATTGTCACATTCTAATCTTATTAATAAAGCTAACCGTCAAACAATTGAAGCTTTTTTAGAAAAAAATATTTGGAAAATTGGCATTGATTTAGGTACTAAAAAATAAGGGGAATGAATTATTAATTTTATCTATCATTAGCTATCCACGTCCGAAAACTATCCCTCCAGGCGAGCAAAACACGAAAACAGATTTAAAAATCCTGTTTTTGTTTTAATATTAGACACATTTTAAGTTCCAATGTGGTTCGAACATTATTTGGATATTTTAGGTATTTTATATAAAACCCTTGATTTTATTGGTCTATATTGGTTTAAATCCTTGTTCTGTGTTTTCTAAAATATTTAGAGCAAACAGTGTTAAAGCTATGGGTTGATAATTTGGGTTTAAATAGACTATTTTAACTACCGGTTAAGCAATGAAAATCGCTTATAAATCATTTAAGATAAAAATTAGCTATCGCTTTTAAATCAGAATATTTAATAACTAGTTGGGAAATGTCGTTTTTAAGCTTATACTAAAAATGAAATGCAGTTTTCCACCACACTAAATACTATAGAGCCGCATTCGGTTGACAGAAAAATCTAATAGAATATAATTTAATTATAGAAATAATCCGAGGGATAAAATTTAGTCCCAGAATCAAGAGGACACAGAAAGGTATTCCTCTTTTTCTGTTGTACTAATTGGACCTAAGTTTATTTTCTTTTTAAATAATTGAATTAAAAATATGGATATTAAAAATCAAAACCAGAATAATAGTTTTGTCATAGCTGTTCTTTCCGCTAAGGGAGGAGTAGGAAAAACAATGCTGGCTGCCAGCTTAGTGGACTTATTGGGAAAAAATCATTATAGCATAAATGCCTTGGATTGCGATGTTAATAGTCCTAATCTATCGATTTGGTTGGGGTTTCGAGAAGAATGGGATGAAGTTCTGCCAATTAAGATTTTCCCTTTCCCTAACAGGTATAAAAAGTGTCAAGATTTAAAAGTAATCTGTGATGGGAAACCAATAAAGATTGAGGATGAAGAAAGAGGTGAAGTAAAAATCAAAAAAGATTTTTCACCTCCTTTTGGAGATTATAAGTTAAATTTAATCTCTGGAAATATAGACGAGAATAAGACAGGCTCAGGCAAGGTAGTAGAAGGAGTAATAGGGGCTGCTGAAACATTAGATGCTGATGTTGAAATTATTGATTCTGCTCCAGGCACAGGATATCCTGTCATTACTCCTTTACAAGCTTCTAATTTTGCTATTTTGCTTACTGAAGCAACTGTTTTAGGGTTTCATGATTTGAAAAAATTAGTTGATATAGCAAAGATCAATAATAAAAATTTTGGTATAGTGGTTAATAAGTGGAGCTTAAATCCAAAGAAAGGAGAAGAAATAAAGAGTTGGTCAGGAGAAAGATTTTTAGGAAAAGTAGATTTTTCTTCTCAAATAGAAGAAGCCCTTGAGAGTGAAATGCCACCTACGGTTAAAAATAACGAGATAAGCCACCAATTAGAAAATATATATAATTTACTTCCTAAACCAAAGTAGAACATCTTGCATAATTTTTACCTATTGGGGAAAAAAGACCATTACTGCTTGTTTAGTTTTCTGTTTTAAAGGAAAGTGCAAAGTTTTGTTCAAGTCCACGAACATAATTGACACTTTTTAAACATAATAATTAGCTAGTTTTAAGTCTATTTGTTCCATTATTTTAGCAATTTTCTCTCTATTCC
>CAYSJA010000017.1:0-16705 GCA_964431235.1 uncultured Gammaproteobacteria bacterium | reverse complement strand
GAGCTTCATCGATGCTAAAATGGGTAAGAATATAGACCTAAATCAGGCTAAATCACAATTAATTAACTGTCAATTATGTTCCATGGCTTGAACATAGTAGTTCGGATACATTCAACTGTGAAATATAACATCTGTTTCCTTAAATTCTATCTCAAAATCCTTTTATTGACAAAATTATTACTTATGTTAAAATAATCACATAACAAAATATTGCCATAGATAGCAAGTGACCCTTGTCATAAATCTTGCCGAGGTAAATAAAACTTTTTTAAAGTTATTAAACCTTTTTTAATCTGTGGTAATCACAGATTTTTATTATATGCCAAAAAACAAACAACAAAAACAAGAAATTTTACAAAACCTTAAGGAAAAAATCAGCCAAGCAAAATCTATTGTTTTCGTTAGCTTCAACGCTCTAAGCGTAAAAGATAATGAAAATTTGCGAATTAAACTAAGAGAAGAGAATAGTGAATATTATGTAGTTAAAAAAACTTTATTGGACAAAGCTTTTAAAGAAAGTAAAATTAAAGATTTAAATCCTTGCGATTTTGAGGGTAAACTAGCTACTATTTTTTCTTACAAAGACGAAGTGGCGCCAGCTAAAATCTTAGGAGAATTTAAAAAAGATAAAGAAAAAACTGATAAAATCTTCTTTTTAGGAGGTGTTTTAGATAATAAACTATTATCTAAGGAAGAAATAATAACCTTATCACTTCTTCCTGGTAAACAAGAACTATATGTTAAGATGGTTGGTTCCTTAAATGCTCCTATTTCTGGGTTTGTTAATGTTCTCGTTGGCAATCACCGCAATTTAATAGGAGTCTTGAAAGCTATTTCTGAAAAAAAATAAAATATATACTTAAAAATAAATAAAAATAATTAATTAAACTAAAATTATGAGTGAAGAAAAAAAGGACGTAGCCGTCCCGAAAAAATTTGATAAACTAGTAACAGAAATTGAAAAAATGAGTGTTTTAGATTTATCAGAGTTAGTTAAAATTTTGGAAGATAAATTTGGTGTTTCCGCTGCCGCCCCAGCTATGATGATGGCGCCCCAAGAAAATATGGCTGCTGCTACTGAAGAAAAAGACGAATTTAACATTGAATTAATTGAAGGTGGAGCTAATAAAATCGCTGTTATTAAGGCGATTCGCGAAATTACTGAAATAGGATTAAAGGAAGCTAAAGATTTAGTTGATGGCGCCCCTAAAATTATTAAGGAAGGCGTAAAAAAGGAAGAGGCTGAAAATATAAAGAAAAAATTAGAAGAAGCTGGTGGCAAAGTTACTTTAAAGTAAATTATCTTGATTTTTTCTAAAAAACCGCTCTATAATAGGGCGGTTTTTATTACTGGAATATTTAATCTTTTTTAATTATTATTTATTTTAAACGGCAAAAGATATATCTTTGCTTGGGATAAAATATAAGCATTTTCTCTGTTTTCACTGATAGCAAAATCAGAAACATCTAAATTAGTGAATATATATTGTTTTTCATGTCTGCCATCTTCTTTGTTAATCACTATTAAACGATCGTTATTGTCTAAAACATATAAATGTTCGTCATCGCCCAGTATTTTTTTAGCTTGTGAGGTTGGTGGATTTAAAGGAGAATTGTCATATTTTTCCTGCCGTCCTAAGTAAAATTTATTTATTTGCCCGTCTTTATATAAAAAATAAATACTGCCATCAATATAAAGATCAACAACTTGCGACAAATCAGCCGTTTCTTTCAACCAATCACTGCGGGAACTAAAATTAGAAGAATAGATATAAAGCTGACTATTAGCTCGGGATAATAAATATAATTTTTGATTAAATAAATCAAAGCCGCTATAATCTTCTGCAATGTCATAATTTGCTAAATTATTAACACTTGTCTCCCGACTGTTAATATCTAAAGATAATATTTTATCTTCATCCCGATAATATATAGCCTTTTTTTCACCATAATATCGTCCATCTGATAGACCGGAAGTTTTAATTTTTATTTCTTCCGCTAGTTTGCTTTCTAAATTTAAACTGTATAAAGAAGAATCAGAATTGCCGTATAACATTTCTCCGGCTAGAATTAAGCCGCTTAAATTAAGATTGGGGAAAGAAGCAACTTCCTCTAATTCATCTATTCTGACTATTCCTAAAATTTTATCTTCCCATAAAGATAAGCGCTGAGATAATTCGTTATAGGTTTTAATTTGATAATCTTTTTTTTGCGGCAAAACGGCTACTAAATCTTTAATATCAATCAATACTCGACTAGCACCATCTTTATTGTCATATAAAAGATGGGAATCTATTAAAGATTCTTTTTCTTCTATTTCTGACACCATTAAATTAAAAGCTTCCTTTTCCTCCTGATTACTTTTCTTTATACTAGCATTTATCAAGCTAACACTAAAAGCTATAATAATGACTATAAAACCAAGGCCAAGAACCAGGTTTCTTTTATTCAAACTCTTAAACCAAAAAACAACATCTTTAAAAAATCCTTGCCAAAAGGTAAGACTAAACAGCCGAGGTACAAAACTGATAAATTGTTTTAAAGTGATAAAAAAGTGATATGATCCTTTTTTAAGTGAAATTTTTTGCGGTCGCAGAAAAGAACTAGCGTTAGGTAAATTAAGTAACTTTATTTTATTTTTCTTATCTCTTAAGGACAGGGAAGGATAATTTTTCTTTCTTTCAACTAATTCCTTTTTAGAAATGTTTTGCCTACCAGTGCGCCTGAAGCGTAACCAAGTTTTAAAAATTCTACCCGCTCGATTTAAGTTAATAAGCCCGGCTGGAGATAGCATACTTTCAGTCTTTTCCTCAGTATAATTTAAAGAAGAAATTGAATTATGAGCGGAAAGTTCGGTCCTAACAGTTTCTTTTCTTTCCTGGTCTAAACTGTCAGTTGTATTTTTAATAATTATCCCTAGAAAAGGAACATAATTATTTATTTTTGCTAAAAGGTTTTTAATCTGTTCAGCCGCTACTATCGGCGGTAATTTGGTTATTATACTGACTAAATCGCGACTGGACAAATATTCTGGCAAAGATTCGCTGGCAAAGACAAAATACGATCCTAAAGGAATTTCACCACTCACTATTGAAGAAAATAAATTATTACTTTTAGAGAATTTTTCTTTCTTTTTTTCATCTTTAGTTTCTGAAGTTTTAGCGTCAGCTTCAACATTAATAATTTCGTAACCGTCCTGACGGCGATAAATAAGCAATGAACGATTTCTACCAAAAGAAGAGAAATGAAGTTTATGACCGCAAACAAAGCCCAAAGTAATATTAGTTATCTCGGGATCAAGTCGTATCTTATGATCCTTTAAAAATTCATTTAAATTTTTATTGATTTTAGCTAGCGAGGCTTCAAAAATATTTTCCGGCTTCAAACCCTCAATTTTACCTATCAATAAAATTTTTTCATCCTGATAATAATTTTCCTCCAATTCAGCGATTAAAAAATCTAAAATTTTTTCTCCTTCACTTTTTTTACCTCTTATCTCAGCTAACAAAAATAGTTTACCAGCTATTTTTTCTCTCTCAATATCTGGTTGGGAAATATAAACAGTACCAGATCCTTGAATTTTAGCTAAATTAAGAATGATAGAGGCGATTTTATTATACATAAGCAAAATTACAAGCCGATAATATGGCTTTTTTTGTTTGACTGTTTATGCTAGATATTATACTATAAATTTATAAATAAATAAAATATGCTTAAAGCTTTATTTACCTCCGAGACTCGAGTTAAGCTGATAAACGCCCTTTTACTCAATCCGGAAAAAAAATATACTGTTCCCCAATTAAGAAAAGAAATCGGCTCCCAAACAGCTTCTATTCGCAAAGAAATAAATAATTTAAAAGAGTTTGGGTTAATAAAGTCGGCTAGTAGAAATAGCGAGGCCTGGATTGTTGATAAAGATTTTATAATCTTTCCTGAATTGCGCGCTTTGATCGCTAAGGCACAACTTTTATCTAGCCAAAAATTTATAAATGGTCTGAAAAAGAACTTTTCTCCTTGGTTTTTAGCTCTTACTGGATTTTTTACCGGAGATAAATTAGTTAAAACCGATATTTTAATTGTCGGCAAAATTAAACGCCGGCTTTTTTCAAAATTACTTAAAAAATTAGAGGCTGATTTGGGAAAAGAGATAAATTATACCATTATGGACAAAATTGAATTTTTATACCGCCAGGAAGTAATGGATATTTTCTTATATAATATTCTGACTGGTAAAATTATAATATTAATTGATAACAGAAAAGGGGGAAAAGAAGAAAAAGAAAAAAATAAAAAGTATAAACAAATAGATGAAAATAATAAAACTAATAATTAAACTATTAAAATATCTACTGATCGGGGCTTTATTAGCCTTTATTGTTTTTTTTATTATTTTAGCCCTATCATATAAGGATCTAAAAACAGCGGCATCTGAAGCAATAATCGGAAAAAACGCATTAGAATCTTCCATAACGGCCGCTAAGGAGAAAAACTGGGATAAATCATTGGAAGAAGCAAAAGAAGCGCAAAAAAAGATAGATAATTCTTTAAATTCTTTAAACAAAATCAAAGAGAAGGCAATTTTTTCTAAAATAAGCTTATTAGAGAATCAGATTCTTGATTTAGAATATCTTCTCAAAACTGCCTCCCTGATCAGCCATTCTTTAAACCAGGCACTTCCATTAGCCCAAAAAATAGATGAATTGTATATTTCCCCTTCTGAATATACTTTTTCTAGCTTATCAAAACAGGAAAAAGCGGAATTTTTTCAGCTTATTTATGAATCAGGACCAGAAATAAATGGTCTGCGGGCTAATTTAGAATTAGCTAAAATTAATCTTGATAAAATTAAAAAAATTGGAATTCTATATCCTTTCTATCAAAAAATAAGCGATTTAAAAGAGGAAATAGAAGGAGCTTCTAAATTATTACAAAGAGCCACTCCCTTAATTCATCTTTTACCAGCTCTGGCTGGTTATCCTAGTTCTAGTGATTTTTTGATCATAATGCATAATAATGATGAACTTAGGCCTGGCGGGGGCTTCATCGGTGTTTTTGGCTTACTAGAAATTGAAAACGGAGAAATAATCCACCTAAAAACTTATGACAGCTATCATTTGGATATGCCGGCAGTAGGTAAATGGAATATGGAGCCACCGGAACCGATTAAAAAATATATGAAAGTGAAAAATTGGTATTTACGCGATGCTAACTGGTCACCAGATTGGCCGACTTCAGCTAATAAAATTCAAGAAATATATCAGGGGGAAAGCCGGGCTATAGGGGAAGAAACCTCGGAGTTTACCGGCATTATCGGTATAACCCCTGACTTTGTTTCTGATTTATTAACTCTAGTAGGACCAATAGAAGCTAATAATGAAATTTACACTTCTGATAATCTCCAATCCCTTCTCCAATATAGTGTTGAAATAGCTTATAAAGAACAGGATATTTCTTCTTGGGACAGAAAACAAGTAATAAATGATTTATTAAATAAGCTTAAAGATCGTTTGTTAAAATTAGAAACCATTAAGTTGGCTGATTTAATGCTTATTTTAGAGAATAGAGCGCAAACCAAAGATCTACAAATCTATTTTAATAATTCTGCTTGGCAAATTTTGACTGAAGAGTTGGATATTGACGGAAAAGTTGAAAAAACTGATGATGATTATTTACTAATAGTTGATGCCAATTTAGCTGCCTTTAAGAGTGATGCGGTTGTAGAAAAAGATATCAATTATCAAATCCTCTTTTCAAGAGATAAAGCTACTGCTGAACTTGAACTTAGTTACCAGCATAAAGGTGGTTTTGATTGGCGTACCACTAGATACCGTAGTTACACCCGCGTCTATACGCCAAAAGGCAGTAAATTAAATACTATTAAAGCTTTAGGCCAAATTAACTTAGAAGAAGATTCTATTTCTTCTTATGACGACGTTAATTTAGATAAAACCGTCTTTGCCTTTTTTTTCACGCTGGAACCAGGTAATGAAGGAGGGATAAAACTGACTTATAATTTACCTCCAAGAATATCGGATAGCTGGCAAGAAAATAACTATCGGTTGAATGTACAGAAACAAGCCGGCCGGCGCACAAATAGCTTTCAAGCTATTATTAACGATCAAATTTATCAAAGAGACTTAGATAGAGATTTAACGATAATCCCTTAAAATATTTGCTTATGCAAACGGAAGCAGAAAAATATTTAATAAAAATAATTAAAAAAATTCTTATTTTAAGTAAAAGAAAACAACGGATTATAAATTTAGGAGCGGCTAAGAGTGTGGTAATAGAAGAGGCTATTTTAAAATCCGGGTATAAATTTATCTGTGATCGTTGTGATATTGAAAATTGTCAAGTTAACAAACCTTATATTAAAAATAGTTATATTTGTTCCCTGGAAAATATGATACCAATCGCTGATAATAAATATGATTTAGCTTTTGCTAACTTTGTAATGGAACATGTTGTTGATTCAGAAAAAACCGCCAAAGAAATAAACCGTATAGTAAAACCGGGGGGAAACCTAGTTATTAGCTTATCCAATCCCTGTGCTCCTGAATTTAAATTAGCAAAAATAACCCCGACTTGGTTCCATCAACTTTTTCGTCAAAAAAAACACGATAATGCTTATCCAGTGAATTATGTTTACAAAAATATAAATAACTTTATTAATATTATGGAAAAAAATGGCTGGATCCTGCAAGAAAAAAAATATTTTCCCGCTATTTACAGCTATCTTCATAACTTTTTTATAATCAATATAATTGGGCTCTTATATGATAAAGTGCTATTATTTTTGAATATCAAATCTTGGCTAGGACATGTTGTTTTACATTTTCAATCAAACTTTTCATCAAATATTGACAAAAATCAATAAAAATTATAAAATAAGCTCAAAATAAATTAGAACATTAACAAAAAAATATTTATCATGAAAAAATTATTCTCATTAATCCTGTTAATGCTTTTTCTACTATCAAAAAACGCTAATCAGGAAAACAAAATTATTTCTTTAGCAGAAAAAGACAGAAAAAAAATAGCACAATTAGAGCTTATTCCAGTTGAAAGCTATCCTCTTAAAACCGCTGCTTATTGGACTAGTCCGATAATGAGGCGTAGTGATGCTATTAATTTAGCTAAGCATGATTTAGTAATTGTTGATTTGGAAAATAAGTTTAATAATCGTCAAATTCTTTTGGAACTCAAAAAAATGAATCCAAAAATTAAATTGTTAGCTTATAGTAATCCAATGGAAATATTTTTAACTACTTATTCTAATCGTCCTTGGCAAAATAAAGTTATTATTGAGCTTACAAAAAAACGTCAAAAATGGTTACTTAAAACCATAAAAAATGAAAAAGGTCTTAAAAGGGAAAACTATGCTCAATATTGGCCAGAGATGATTATGCTTAATATGTCAAGTGATTGTCCAAAAATTAATGGTCAAACATATTCAGAGTGGATGGCTCGCAAAATAGAGTCAGAAATATTATCAGACCCTGTCTTTGATGGTTATTTTATGGATAACGGCACTATTAATATCTCCTGGATTTATAAGTCAAAGGTAAACGAAAAAATTGACATTGACGGTAATAAAAGAGCCGAAAATGATCTTTACATTGATCGCCGGTGGAGCGAAGGAGTAAATGCTTATCTCCATTATTTGCGCTATAATACTTGGACTAAACCAGGAATCTTTACTTGGCTTGTTGATTTATTTGCTAAAAAAAATAATGAAATTATTATTAGTAATAAAGGGGATTTGAATCTACTGAAGTATGTTGATGGTAAATTTTTTGAAAATTTTCCTAATAGCTATTTAGGTGAAGCCTGGGCAGATGGTTGGCGTCAATCACTGAGAAATACTAATAAAACAGGAGAATATAGTATTATTCATGTGCAACGAGGTGATTTAGAATTTGGTCTGGCTAGTGCTTTATTACTTGATAATGTTTATTTAGCTATCGGCCAAGATGATGCTGGTATTTTTCCAGACTTTAATTTACAAACCGGTAAACCGCTGGGGCCAATGACTAATAGAAAAGCAACATATATGCGTGAATATGAACGCATAAAAGTGATTGTGGAACCCTTAAAAAAATCCGGGAAAATAATCGTAAAATATTAACAATTTAAAATAGGGTTGAAAATTATTTTCAACCTTTTTTTATTTTAACTTTTAAGCTACTATAAAGATAGATATGACAGAAGTAATTATCGTAGCCTTTGTTCTTCTAGTAATTTTGGCTACTTTTAAACCAAAAATAGGAGTTTATTTAACTGCCGCCTTTCTACCAGTGATAGGACGGGATTTTTATATTTACGGCCTTTTAATTCCAATAGCCGATCTTGTAGCTTTGGCTACTTTATTAGGCCTAGCTTTCCACCTATTAAATATAGTTTTATTTAAGCCTAAAGAAAAACTTAAACTTACTTGGCCCTTATTTTTCCCATTTTTTTTGTTTTTTCTAATTAGTGTAATATCAATAATGGTTAATGGTAATAGTGGTGAAGCTTGGTATTATTTTTTGCGTTGGCCTTTTTTTCTATATTTAGCTTATATATTTGCGCCAGCTAATATAATTAAAAATCCTAAGATATTAAAAAATACAGTTATTATTGTTACGATTAGCGCCTTCATAGTTCTAATTTCTGGTTTCTTATCGCTTTTAGGACAAGATTGGCATAATAGTTTTTTTCGTCTTAAATCATTATATTTCTTAAATAGCTATCCATTTGGAGAAAATCATAACTTAGTAGCTGAATTTTTAAATATTGGCGCTTTCTTTATTTTGGTGATTAAAGAGTTTTTAAAAAGCAAACGAGCACGTCGTTTGGCCGACATTGTTTTTTTACTTAGCGCTTTAGGGATAATCCTCACCTTTTCTCGTACGGGTTGGATTACTTTTTTCTTACAAACAACTATTTATATTTATTATCGTTTAAGATATTTTCCTAAGGAAAAAATGGCAACCATTATTTTAGTAGTATTTTTAGTAATTATTGCTTCACCATTGTTATTTAAAATGAGCATGTTACAGGATAAAAATACTAGCTCTACCCAAAATAGAATAATTTTAACAGATATTTCTATTGCCGCTTTTAAGGACAAGCCATTATTTGGGCAGGGTAGCGGAACCTTCCTTTCCTTAGTTGAAGATAACACAAGGTTTACTACTAAATATGGATCACCGGTAGATTCTCATGGCGTTATTCAAAAGGTAGCTGCTGAAAATGGTATTTTTGGATTATTAACTTGGCTATTTCTGTTACTATTCTTAGTCAGGTTTTGTTTTTTAGCAATAAAGAAATATTATCCGCGCGTCAGCTGGGTTTTACCTTTTACTTTAGCGGCTATGGGCGGGATTTTCTTCCAGTTTTTTAATACTTCATATTACAAAGGGAAAGTTTGGTTACCTTTATTATTATTTATGTTAGCAATTAAATTTTCAGAACAAAAGTATGCAAAAAAGGATAAAAGTTCTCCATATCCTACCCAGCTTAACTAGAGGCGGGGCAGAAAAAATTTGTTTTGATATTTTAACTAATTTAGATCGGAAAATATTTTTACCGCAGCTTATTTTATTTAAAGATAATGGTGAAGGTTTGAAATGGAAAAAAGATTTAAAAAATAAAGACATAAGTATAATTTCTCTTATTAAACGTTATAAAATTGATTTTTTAAACTTTTGGCAACTATATAAAGCAATTTTAAGGATTAAGCCTGATATTATTCATACACATCTAGGGGCTGATGTCTATGGGCGTTTAGCAGGTTATTTAGCAAATATTAAAGTGATTGTGTCTACAGAACATAATATTAATAAGACAGAAAAGAAAATTATTAGCTGGCTTAAAAAAATAACAAATAGTAAAACAGCTAAAATATTTGCCGTTTCTCAAGCTGTTAAAATTGATGCTTTAAATCGTTATCAGTTAAAAGCAGATAAATTAGTTGTTATTTATAATGGTATAGATATTAACTATTTTAAATCTCAAATAAAAACTAAAATAAAACCAGAAGATAAAAAAATTATAATTGGTGCTATGGGAAGACTTAGCCCACAGAAAGGTTTTGCAGTATTAATTGAAGCGGTTAAAAAAATAAAAAGCAAAAATTTTGAAATACAAATTGCTGGCCAAGGGGAATTAGAAATACAATTAAAAAAACAAATAAGTCATTTAGGTTTAGCTAGTAAAGTAAAACTTGTTGGTAAAGTAGAAACTAGAGATTTTCTAGATAAAATAGATATTTTTGTTTTTCCTTCACTTTGGGAAGGATTGGGTTTAGCTGCTTTAGAGGCGGGAGCAATGAATAAACCAATTATTGCTAGTGATACTGGTGGTATTAAAGAAATTATCACCACTGAAAGCGGATTTTTATTTAAACCAGGTGATGAGAATGATTTAGCTTTAAAAATTAACTATGTAATTTCTAATTTGAATAAAGAAGAGATAAATGAGAAAATTATTAAAGCTAGGGAAATAATTAGTAAAAGATTCTCTTTAGATAAAATGATATTTGACTATTCTGTCTGGTATAAAAAATTATATTATAATAGATAAAATATGCGTATTTTGCAAGTAAATAAATTCCATTATCCTCGTGGCGGAGCTGATAAATATTATTTAGAATTAGGAAAAGCACTTGAAGAAGCGGGGCATGAAATTGCCTATTTTTCAATGCATCATCCTAAAAATTTACCATCTTTGTATAGTAAATACTTTGTTTCTCGTCTTAGCTTTAATGAAGGTGGTTTAAAAGACAAATTAAAAACGCCAGGTAGAATTATTTATAGTTTAGAAGCAAAGCGTAAATTTAAAAGATTATCACAAGATTTTAAGCCAGATATAATTCATATTCATAATATATATCATCAACTTTCACCTTCAATTCTTAATGTTGCTTCTCATTTTAAAATTCCAATAGTTATGCATTTACATGACTATAAGTTAATTTGCCCCAATTATCAGTTATTTGCACATGGTAAGATATGCGAAGATTGTAAGCCTAATAAGTATATTAATTGTTTCAAAAATCGTTGTTTTCAGGGATCGTATAGTAAAAGCGCTTTAGCTAGCATAGAAATGTATATCCACCACTCTTGGTGTAAAATATATAAAAAAAATATATCTACTTTTATTGCTCCCAGTAATTTTATGAAAGAAAAGGTGTCTGAATATGGCTGGGATAAAGATAAAATAACCACAATATACAATCCATTTTCTGCTAATTTAAATACAAACCATGTGGAAATACAAAATACAAAAAAAGAAGATTATTTGCTTTATTTTGGACGCTTATCTCCTGAAAAAGGACTCAGTACCTTATTAAGAGCAGCTAGTATCAGCGGTGATAACGTTAAATTAGCAGGCCTAGGTCCAGAAAAAAACAATTTAGAGAACTTAGCCAAAAAATTAAAAATAAAAGTTGAGTTTTTAGGTTTTAAAAGCGGAGAAGAACTCAAAAACATTATTCTTAAAGCTAAAGCAGTAGTAATTCCTTCTATTTGGTATGAAAATATGCCGCTTAGCTTATTAGAGGCTTTAAACCTTAGTTGTCTGGTAATTGCTTCTAATATTGGTGGTCTACCGGAAATTGTAAAGCCCCCAAAAAACGGTTTCTTATTTGAAGCTGGAAATTTTTTGGATTTAGCTAATAAAATAAAACTACTTGACTCTTTTCCTTTGGAAGATATTAAAAGGGCGGCCAAAGAAAGTGTAGCTGATTTAACTATGGCTAATAACTTAAAAAAAGTAGAAAATTTGTATCAAGAAGTACTACTAAAATCACTAAAATAAAAGATTTAATATAAAAAAACGTCCGAAAAAACGGACGTTTTTATAAAAATAAAGGATAATTAAAGAATCTTTATTCAACAAAAAAAGATATACTATAGTGTAATTTAGAGTTAACACCTTCTACTTTAATGTCATGCCAGCCAGTTTTTAACTGCGGTACAGAAATAATAGCAAAAAAACGACCACTCTCATCGGAAAGAGAAGTTACTTTTTCTTTGCCAAAATTAATAGTTAACTGTTCTTGAGGAAAAAATCCACCACCGGAAAGCATAATATCAGAATTAACGGCTGCCCGGGATTTGTCTAAATTCAAAAAAAGATTTTCTATTGGGCTATCATCAGCTCTTTCTGAAGTTGCAACTGAAGCAATTTTATTTAAATTATCATCAAGCACTAAAATATTAGTATTATTGAAAATCACTATCTTATCACCGTTATTATAGACTGTTTCAAGCCCCATAGCCCAACCGCCATAAGCGCCTAAATTACCAGTCCAAGCATAATCAATTTCTACCATTTCTTTATCAAGTTTTACTATACCAACGCCATTGGTAAAATAAACATAGTCGGTATGGCCACTGGCTGACATGTCAAAACCTTGAAAATCAAGATGACGAAAACTACCTAATAATTTACCGGAAACATCAAATTTTTTAGCATAATAATCATCTACTACATAAATATAACCAGTGGTATCTTGATAAGCGCGACGATTACCTTTATCAAATTTGAAATTTAAGGGAATACGACTGATAACAGTGCGAACTTCGCGATCATAGACCTCTACAACACTATCTTCCTCATTTACGCTTAAGAAAAACCGTTCATTACTACCGCTTAGATTATACGGAGCATTTTGATTATTGAAATCATGAGCAACAATTAACTCTAAATCCGAATTGAATATTTTAATACCTTTGGCACTAATTGTAACAATATCATTACCAAATTTATCAACCCGATTATACCATTCCCAATAAGTATTCTTGCTTTCCTTAACTAAATTTAAAGAAGTACCCTTTAACTCATATTTATAAAGGGTATAATTACTAATTGCATAAGCATATAAATGCCCGTTTTCTACTGATAATTTGACATCATAAAATTCTCCATAATTATTAAAACGGTAATTATAAGGCCTAGCTTTAGCAACCAAATCTAAATTATTTTGATTAAGCTTAAAAATTTCCAAACTACCGGTATTAGCGGTAGCAATATAAACTTGATTTTGGTAGCTAATCGCATCGCCGAAGTAATATGATTTTAAACGGCTTTTTCCTGGAGTAATAATAAAAAATAAGGAAACTGCCGAGATTAATATTACTGACATGATTATCCATTTTCTCATATTGTTGTTTATTTATTCTTTTATTTATTTAATTCTATTCTAAAAAAAATCGGTGTTTAATTAATAATAGATTATCATACCTTATATTTTAAAATATGTCAAGAGATATTAAGATTATATCAAGATTAAAAATTTTAATTCTAAATTTAAATAAATATCCCTTTAAATATTTTTAAATATTTTTAATCTTGACAAATAAAAATAATTGTAGTATAATGAAAAAATTAAATAAAAGAAAAAAAGATATGGAATTTAATGAATTTTTACAGCTTATCCGCCGTAAAAAACAAACAATATTAACTTTAATACTAGTGGGGACCATGATGGTTATCCTAATTTCTTTGCTTTACCCCCTAAAATATGGAGTAAACTCTCGCTTATTGGTAATCCAAAATTATAATAACGACACTTATTCTTTATCTCGTTCTAACGAATATTTAGGTAATTTGCTGGCAGAAGTAGTTTATTCTAGTTCTTTTTATGATAAAACTCTAAATTCCAAATATAATATAGACAAGAATTATTTTAACGGCAATTATAGTCAACAATTAAAGAAATGGCATAAAACTGTAGCCACTAAAACCAAACAGGACACTGGTATTATTGAAATAAATGTTTATCATCCTCAAATTTCAGAAGCTAAAAAAATTGCTTTAGCTGTCAACGATATTTTAATAAATAATAATCAGGATTATCATAGTGGCCAAAATATTAAAATAAATGTTATTGACCAACCACTAACTTCAAATTATCCCGTCAAACCAAACCTGCCTTATAATGGAGGAATAGCTGCTGGTATATCTTTTTTATTTGCTTTATTCTATATTTATATATTTCCGGAAAAAAAATATAGCTTATATTTATTTGGCAGACCTTCTTATAAAAAAGAGGAGCAAAATAGTAAAGAAATTAAAAAAAATCAATCTAATGATAATGATGAAAATATTGATTTAAAAGGAAATATTCATAATATTGTAAAATAATATAAAATAATTATAATAAAAAATAAAATTAAAAATTAATTTTGATATAAACAAGTACATTAACAAAAAACGGGCAGGGAGGCCCGAAAACATGAGAAATTTTAAAGTGTTTTTTAGGAAAAACTGGTTAGTAATCGTATTATTCATTGGTGTATTGTTCTTACTTTTTCGCAATGAGAAAAAAACAAATGACCAGGAAGTAGTTGTGCCGGCTGAAGATATTGGTGCAATGGTACAATCTCAACAAAAAGCGGCATCTGTACCCAGTGGGACAGTAACATTTTGCTTTCGACTTGACGGTCGTAAAAACATGCATTTGCCGGCACTCATGGGCAACGAGGCTCAAAGCATATACCCGAATGGATTATCGGGTTTTAATTGGTCTTTGCTACCCACTGCTACCGGTGAGGAAGATTATGGCGTTCTTGAAGATGGCACCATTTTTGTTAAAGAAGATTTTCTTTTAAAGTGGGGGATGACATCTCACGTTGAGATAAAATGTGATTTAAGCGGTTGGAAAGCTGAACAAATGGAAAGAGTTGACCTTGGAGGCGAAATAGCTTATATTTATCAATAACTCTTTCTTAAAAATTTTATACCTCTTGATTTTATTCAAGAGGTTTTTTCTTATTAAATTAATTGCAACCCATTGACATATTTTTAAAAACAATGTACTATAATTTGATAGTTTATTATAAAATCTTAAACAAGTACATTAACAAAAAAAATATATAAAATGAAAAGGATTGTAATTGTTTTATTTCTTAGCTTGTTTGCGTTTAGTGCAAATAGCCAGTTTAGAGAAAATGTTAATATTTCTCTATTCGCTGGTGGATACGTTTCTCAACAAAATGCTTATAATAATGGTTATTGGTATGGTATATATGCAGAATATATGCCTATTAAAACCCCAAATGGTTTTAACTTTGGTTTTTGTGCCTTAGCTAGCCAGGTTGGCTTTAAAAGCAATGATACTTTGAATTCATATCAAGGTTCAAGTACTGATTTTGGCTTTGGTTTAGCGGGAGGTAAATACTCTGAATATTTTATTTCCACACACTCAAGTTATTTAGGTTTTAATTTAATGATTAAAAACAGCCAAGATATTGGTGAGGGCTTATCTATCGGAAATGATGGCAAGCTGGGGGAGTATGATATGAGGCAAAAAGATATTATGATTTCAGGTGAAATTAATATCAATTTGCTTAAAAACTTTGGTTACCGGGAAAATCTTTTTCCTCGGACACAGTTAAGATTAACTTTTCAAGAACCATTAAATTCTGATAAGAATTCTTTTTGGAATAACACTCCAATTAGGGAATCGATGTTGTGGAATAAAGCTGCTTATGGAGCAGAGCTTAAACAAAGCATTGTCCAAATTGGCAACTTTGATCTCTTGCTGGAACCAAAACTCTATACCGGTTATTATCACTATAAAGGTGATAAAAGTAATTGGTTCGGAATTGGTCCAGAATTAGCCCTAAAGAAAAGGGGATGGGATGATTTTCTGGCTGTATACTTTTTAGTAAAGCAACAACTTGGAGATTATATACCCCATTTTAATCAAACACAATTTGTTTTTGGGCTTAACTTTATGCCCTTTAACATTAAGCAGTATTAAATGAATTTGAAAATTAAAATTGATAACTTAAAGAAAGGTTGAAAATGAAAAAAATTTATGTTCTATTACTGATTGCTGTTGCTATTTCTTTCGCAAGTTGTGAGAATTACGAGCGCAACACAAAAGATGTTGAAACTGCCGTTGATCCATGCGCTGATGTAGCACAAATTGCCAGGCTTCAAGCTGAGCTTGAATGCTGCATGGCTGAAAATAATGACTTAAAAAATCGCCTGACTGAATGTTTGGCTGAAGAAGAGGTAGTGACTAAAAAAGTTACTGTTCCTAAAAAAACTACCGTCACAAAATCTGCACCTAAAGAGGCAACGCCTGTTCCTCAAGTTAAGTCGGTAGTTGAAAAAAAACCTGTTGTTGCCGGAAAAGCAGATTTAAATTATCTACGACAAAGTGGAGAAATTCTCTTTTGTGTAAGAGTTAATAATCAAAAAGATTGCTATTTTCCTCATTATGCTATGCAACAAGGAGTGCAATTTAACCGTTATGCCGATAATAAGGTAAAAGGTTATAATTGGCGCGTAGAGCCAACCAGCTTTTACGACGGTGATTACGGCGTAACTGTTGATGGAACTTTTTATGTTAGTAATGGTTTAATTGAAAAATCATTATCTGCCGGTGGATTACCATTTGACAATGTTGTTGAAATTAAAGCCCCTTATACAGGCTGGCAATTAAAAGCAATGACTTTAGAAGATGGCTTCTGGATTTTTAGGACCCAATAATAAACTATCGTTTTCCCTCGAATAAAGTAGATTCGGGGGATTTTTTTATTAAATTACACTTCAGGGTTGAATTCAACACGGCACCTTGACAAAAATATAATTATCTAGTACAATCTTATGTCAAGGCCAAATAGAAATGTCCTACTTTGAGCCAAATAGAAATGTCCTACTTGGCGATATTAGTTAATTATTTTGGACTGATATTTTTTGCTGA
>CAYSJA010000016.1:0-27468 GCA_964431235.1 uncultured Gammaproteobacteria bacterium | reverse complement strand
AAGTACGCCAAGAATTAAAGGTAATCAGTCAAGATATTTTGTGATTTAGTGGTTTAACGCAATTTGAATATTTTGATTTACAGTTTCTATATCTGGTTGTCCGTCAATATTTATTAGCCGTTTTTCTTTTTTATAATAATTTAAAAGAGGTTTAGTAGAACGATAATAGACTTTGAATCTTTCTGTTACTATATCCAATTTGTCATCAGAACGGTTAGAATTTTGTCCTCGCGACATAATTCTACTTATAGCGGTTTTTTCTTTTAGATCTAAATTAATAACAAGAGCAGGTTTAATATTTTTTTTTGCGAATAGATTGTCTAATGATTTGGCTTGCAATAAAGAACGGGGATAGCCGTCAAAAATTATTCCTTTCTTACCTAAATATTTTTCTACCTGAACGTTAATTAACTTAATAATTAAATTATTAGGCACTAATTTACCAGTATTGAGATAAAAATCTATTTTTTCTTTAAGATTAGTATTTTTTACTTTTTGTTTTAAAATTTTGCTGCTTGATAAATGATAAAGATCGTATTTTCTAGCAATTATTTCTGCTTGGGTACCTTTGCCAGCTCCTGGAGAACCAAGAATTATTAAATTAATCATACTAAGAAACTTTTGTTTAGTAAATTAAAACAGGTGTTAAAACCTGCATCCGTGCCCCGTGTAGGACTCGAACCTACGACCCTTTGCTTAAGAGGCAACTGCTCTACCAACTGAGCTAACGGGGCTAAAATAGCATTAGATTATCAAATTAAATAGTGGCAGGGGCGGGGATCGAACCCGCGACCTTGGCGTTATGAGTGCCACGCTCTAACCAACTGAGCTACCCAGCCTTTAATAAAAATAAAAAAACAGCATTTAATAAGTGCGTCCGGCAGGATTCGAACCTGCAACCCCTTGGTCCGAAGCCAAGTGCTCTATCCAGTTGAGCTACGGGCGCCAATAAAACACCCTTTAAAAGGATAGGGCTTTCGCGGCGTGTTATCGGTTGCCTTTTAGGGCTTGTTTTAAGTGATAGCCAGTTTTGAATTTAGCTACCTTTACTTCCGGAATAGTTATTCTTTGGCTTGGATTTTGTGGATTCACTCCACCTCTAGAATAGCGGGTTCGGGACAAGAAAGTGCCAAAGCCGGCGATTCTTACTTCACGGTTATTTTTTAATTCTTCTATAATCGTATCAGTTAAGACATTAATCATTTTTTCAACCTGCTTTTTACTTAAGTCCTCAACTTTGCGATTAATTTTGTCAATAAGTTGTGCTTTATTCATATAGTTTTATTTAACTTATTAGAAAATATTAGTTAAATTATAAATGGATTAACGAGCATATTCTATTACTCGTGTTTCTCTAATTACATTGATTTTAATCTCCCCTGGGTATTTTAACTCATTTTCTATCTTTTTTGCAATATCTCTAGCTAAATTATGAGCTTTTAAGTCATTTATTGATTCTGGTCGGACAAAAACCCTAACTTCTCTACCGGCTTGAATGGCATAGACTTTCTCTACACCTTCAAAAGTCAGAGCAATTTTTTCCAGCTCTTCTAAGCGTTGCAAATAATTTTCAAAACTATCGCTTCTAGCTCCTGGTCGAGCAGAAGAAATAGCATCAGCTACTTTGACTATTACTGATATTAAAGTAGCTGGGTGATCTTCATGATGGGTTTCTATGGGAGCGATTATTTCTGGAGGCAAATTGAATTTTTTAGCGATATCACGGCCGATTTCTGTATGATTTCCCTGAACTTCATGATCAACCGCTTTGCCAATATCATGAAGTAGGCCACCTTTTTTAGCTAAAGTAACATCGGCGTTTAGTTCTTCTGCTAACATAGCAGACAAATGAGAAACTTCAATTGAGTGTCTTAGGGCATTTTGACCATAACTGGTTCGATATTTTAAGCGCCCTAAAATTTGGATTAATTTGGGATCAAAGCCGGTTATCCCAACTTCATACATAGCTTCTTCGCCAGCTTTTTTTATATCAATCGCGATATCTTTTTTAGCGTTTTCCACCGCTTCTTCAATTTTAGTCGGATGTATGCGACCATCTTTTATCAAGTAATCAAGAGTTTTTTTGGCAATATGGCGACGAATTAGAGAAAATCCAGAAATAGTGATAGCATTGGGTGTATCATCAACAATTATTTCTACTCCAGTCATGTTTTCAATTGCTTTAATATTTCGTCCCTCGCGACCGATAATACGACCTTTCATTTCGTCATTAGGCAAATCTACTGTGGTAGTGGTAAGTTCCACAGTATAGGCAGAAACCATTCTTTGCATAGCCACAGCTAAGATGTCGCGGGCTTTTTCATTAACTGTATCTTCATTATTTTGTTCTAACTTTTTTAACCTAACCATTAAATCTTCAGCCGCTTTATCTTCCTCTTGCTTTAGTAGTATATCCTTAGCCTCTTCTTGCTTAATACCTGATATTTCTTCTAATTTTTGCAACTGTTCATTTTGAATATCTCTTATTTTTTCCTTTATTTCTTGAACTTCGTTTACTTTATCATATAATTTTTGTTGCTTATCTTGAAGTTCAATCAACTTTTGTGAGAAAGAATTCTCCCTTTTTTCCAAGCGTTTTTGTAACTGATTGATTTCATTTCTTCTTCTTGATTCCTCTTTCTTAGAGTCTTCAATTATTTTTAAGGCTTTATCTTGAGCTTGCAAAAGGAGTTCTTTCTCCTTTATTTTAGAGGTGCTGATTATTTTATCAGCTTTTTCTTTGGCCGTATTTATTTTTGTTTCCGCTGTCTTTTTATAAACAATATAGCCAATAAAAAAACCGCCGATAGCCA
The DNA here is from genome assembly GCA_964431235.1 of uncultured Gammaproteobacteria bacterium. Taxonomy (GTDB): domain Bacteria; phylum Patescibacteriota; class Patescibacteriia; order Patescibacteriales; family UBA12465; genus UBA12465. The sequence goes on along the minus strand of CAYSJA010000016.1, from coordinate 24,655 downwards.
CAATTAAATACAAAACATAGTTTAGAATTTCCATATAAAATTTGGCCGTATTTTAGAAAAAGGCGGGAAAAAATATATTTAATTTTTTTATAACAACAACCGCTTTAATTTAAAAGCGCTATTTTAGAAGATTTTAATAAAATTTTGTTTGTTTTTTTACCTAATTTCAGAGAATAATAAAGCAATAGCATAGTTTTATCTTCAAAAATAATTTTTAGTCAGTATCAGCGGTTATTTTTTCCTGATTTTTCAAAAACGGCTCGATTATTTAATAATTTCTTGTTTTTACTATAGCACTTCCTTGGTAGTTTGTAAAGAAGGGATAATAGCTAAACCACTTAGCTATTTATAAGTTAAGAAGATTGCCGGGATTTTCAGATGGAAGAAAAAAAGGTAGAAAAAATGGTAAGAAAATAGAGATTTCTGGTTGACTAAAAGAAAAAACTAAAGTAATATTAAGGAACAAGTAGTAGAAAATTAATTTATTTTTAATTTAAATTTTTCATGAATATTACTGAATTAGCTAGAATTTTAAGGATTAACCCTCAGGAATTGTATGATTTATTACCGGAGTGGGGATTTTCTATTGGCAGGAAAGCTATAAAGGTTGATAATAATACAGCTAAAAAGATTATTAGGAATTGGCCAACTTTACGTCGGGAGTGGGAGAAGAAAAAAATGGTTGAGTCAATAAAGAAGCAAGATGAGGTTTTACCAAAGGAGAAAAAAACAATATTTATACCAAAAGTATTAGCTGTAAGGTACTATGCTGAATTAGCAGATATTCCAGTTAATAGAGTTTTGGCTGAATTAATGAAAAATGGTGTTTTTACCTCAATTAATGAAAAAATTGATTTTGATACAGCCGCTATTATTGGTGAAAATTTAAACCTTGATGTTAAATTGGCGGATTCAAAAGAAGAAGAGGAAGAGAATAAAAAATTAGAAGAAATTTTATCTCAGGAAGACGAACAATTCCTACAGAAAAGATCACCGGTAATTGTGGTAATGGGTCATGTTGATCATGGAAAAACTAAATTATTGGATTTTATTCGTCAAAGTGATGTTATAGCTGGCGAAGCTGGAGGGATAACCCAACATATTGGCGCTTATCAAGTTAGTCGTAAAGATCAGGTTATTACTTTTATTGATACCCCTGGCCACGAAGCTTTTACTGCTATGCGTAGCCGAGGAGCCAAAGTAGCAGATATTGCTATTCTAGTAGTGGCAGCTGATGATGGCGTTAAGCCCCAGACAATTGAGGCCTTCCGTATTATTGAGGCCGCTAAAATACCTTTTATTGTAGCAATTAATAAAATTGATAAGCCGACTGCTGATATAGATAAGACTAAACAAGAATTATCAACCCAGCTTAATATTACTCCGGAAGATTGGGGCGGAAAAACTATTTGTGTACCTATATCTGCCAAAGAAGGCACTGGGATTGAGGATTTATTAGATATGGTGCTTTTGGTAGCAGAAACTGAATCAGTTAATCTGAAAGCTAACCCTAAAGCAGCAGCAGCTGGTACAGTTATTGAGTCAAATGTTGATAAAGCAGCCGGTCCTTTAGTTACCATTTTAATACAAAATGGAACTTTGAAGATAGGGGATCAACTTTGCTTCAATAATATTGTTTATGGAAAGGTAAAAGCTTTAAAAAATTACAAAGGAGAAAATGTTAAAATGGTAGGCCCTTCGTCTCCGGCTAAAATTATCGGTTTAAAAATTTCTCCCACTGTCGGTGATATATTAACTGTTGGTCAAGGTCAGAGGGTAAAAGTTAAGAAGATAAAATCAGGTTTTGTTTCACCAGAAATAACGCCGGATTCTTCTGAAGAAGATAAGGAAGATAAATTACCGGCTGTCAATGTTATTATAAAAGCTGATTATTTAGGTTCAGCCGAAGCAATTGAAGAATCTCTTTTAAAGCTTAATAATGATAAAGTCAGGGTTAAGATTATCTTTAAAGGATTAGGTTATATCACTGAGGGGGATGTAAAAAGGGCGGAAGATTCTGGTGCTAAAATTTTAGGATTTAATGTAAAAGTATCGCCAAAAGTAGAAGATTTAATTAGAGAAAAACAGATTACGACTAAAACATTCACTATCATTTATGATTTGATAAAATATGTAAAAGAAGAAATGAAACTTCTTATCAAACCGGAAATAAATAGAGTTAACTTAGGCCGATTAAAAGTATTGGCAATTTTTCGTACAGAAAATGACAGTCAGATAGTCGGCGGCAAAGTATTAGATGGAGAGATAAAAGACAATAGTTTATTAGAAGTTTGGCGTCAGGATAGTTTAATCGCTACCGGTAAATTGTCTCATTTGCAGGCTGGTAAGCAAGATGTTCCATCTGTAGGAAAGGATTCAAAAGCTGGATTGCTTTACGAAGGTAAACCAATAATAGAGGAAGGGGATATTTTAATATCTTATATAGAGGAGGAAATTGTTTATCAAGATTAATTATGTCTAAAATAGTTAGAATAAATAAACTTTTACAGTCAGAATTGGCAACAGTATTGAATCGAGAGGCAATTATAGAAGGCGCTCTTATCACCGTAGCTTATGTTGAATGTTCTCCTGACTTAAAACAGGCCAGAATAGGTATTTCAGTTTTACCAGATCGTCTGGCCGGAACCGCTTTGCGTAAGTTAAAAGCATCTACGCATATTTTAGTAGCTAATCTAAAAGATAAATTAAAATTAAGACGTTTGCCTAAATTTGTTTGGGAATTTGATAATAGCGAAAGGAGGGCTAGTGAAATAGAGCAATTGATAAAAAAAGCTAATTCTTAAAAACAAAAAAAATCGTCGTTTTATTCAAAGTTCATAGATTGGACTTTTTTTGTTTATTGTAATAGAATATGAGGTTATGAATCTAAATAAAAAATTTCAATTAGCTTTTTCTAAGCTTAAATCAGCTGATAAAGTTTTGGTAGTTGGTCATGTTTTTCCTGATCCAGATGCCTTATCTTCAATAGGAGCGATTTTAGAGCTGCTTATTCAAGAAGACGTATCTTTCCAGGCTTATGCAAGCGATAAAATAGAGGGAATTTATAGCTTTATTCCTCATGAAAACTTGATATCTAAAAGCAAGCCTGAAGACTTGTCGGTATTTTCAGCTATAATAGTTTTAGATTGCGCCTCTATTTCCAGAACCGGTCTAGAGAAAGAGATTAATGAGGTGTTGGCTGAAAAACAAAAAAAAGGTAAGGGGCCTTTTATAATAGAATTTGATCATCATCAACCCGAGCACAGTTATGCTGATTTAGAAATTAGATTACCTGACAAAGCTTCTACTACGGAAATAATATATGATTTTTTGCAAGCTAATCAATTAGAAATAAATAAAAAAATGGCCAGCTGTATCTTAATTGGTTTAATGTCAGATACTGGTCATTTTATTCATCCTAATTTATCTTTCCAGGCTTTGGAAGTTTCTTCGGAAATGCTCCTTAAAGGAGCTTCTTTACAGAAAATAAGTGCTTATATAAGAGGTACTAATGATTTATCAGCTTTAAAAATTTGGGGCCGGGCTTTTTATCGGCTTAAATTCAATCCAGTAACTAAACTTGCTTGCACCGTTTTAACTAAAGAAGATTTACTTGATTTATATTTATGTAATACCGAGTCAAAATTAGCTGACATTTTTGGAGATATAGTTTCTTTTATTAGTTATTTACCCGGGGTCAGAGTTGCTCTTTTATTACGGGAGGAAACAAATAAGATAAAAGGTAGTTTGAGAGCTAATAATGATAATATCGATGTTTCCCGTATTGCTCATCTTTTTGGCGGTGGTGGTCATAGACGGGCATCTGGTTTTTCTATTTCCGGAAAATTAAAAGAAACCGAAAGTGGTTGGAAAGTAGTACAGGGTTAAAAATTTTCTATATTTTTTTTTGATTTTTTTGACGCCATTCTTCTATTTTTTTATGATTTCCGGATAATAAAATTTTAGGGACTTCATATTTTTTTCGACCAGCCTTAAATTCTTTTGGTCGAGTATATTGAGGATACTCTCCTAATCCTATCTGAGAATGAGATTCTTCTCTGATGCTTTCTTTATTGCCTAAAGAGCCGGGGAGAAGCCTGGTAATAGAGTCAATTATAACCATAGCAGCTAATTCTCCGCCGGTTAGAACATAATCGCCGATTGAAATTTCTTCATCGATAAATTCTTTAATGCGTTCGTCTACACCTTCATAGCGGCCGCAGATAAAAATAATCTCTTTTAATTTAGAGTATTTTTGCGCTTTTTTTTGGTTCCATTTTTTACCGGAGGCGGATAACAAGATAACTTTTTTATCTTTTTTAGCGATGTTTTTACTCTTCTTTTTTAAGGCAGATATTGCTTGATAAACTGGTTTAACTTTTATTAACATGCCAGCCCCGCCGCCATAAGGGGTATCATCTACTGTTTTATGACGATCTGTAGTCCATTTTCTTAAGTCATAGGTTTTAACAGTTATAACTTTGTTGCCTCTGGCTCTTTTTAAAATGCTTTCTTGTAAATAGGAATCAAGAATTTTAGGGAAAATTGTGATTATATGAAATTTCATATAGTTATTATAACAAAAAAGCCCAATTTTAACAGGGGCTTTTTTGTTTATAGTATTATTATTTAAGATTCAAGCTATATTTTTAGATCATCGATAGCAGAAGTATCGACATCATTACGGCTTTCGCGTTTTTCGCCGTTATAGCGAGATCCTCCTTCTGGATCATAAATTTTTAGGTTGACGCGGGAGTTATTTTTAGCACCGACAATTTTCAATAAGGTGCGGATCGCTTGCGCGGTCTGGCCTTTACGACCAATTACATAACCCATGTCGGCAGGATTGATTTTTAGGGTCAAAAGTACCCCTCTTTCATCAATTGTTCTTTCCACGACCACATCGTCGGGATTGCCGACAATATTCTTGACGATAATTTCAAGAAAATTCTTGTCTTGCTCTTCCATAGTTTTACTTATTTTTCAAACGAGCAAAATTAGTTTACACGATTGAAATTTTATTAAATAACTGCTTGATTAACAGTCTTATTATCATTTTAGCATTATTTAAAGCTTTGTCAATTAATTATTTTACGAATTAAGCTTTATTTTCCGTACTTTCTTCTTTAGAATCATCCGATTTTTCCGTTTCCTTCTCCTTTTTAGCCTTTATTTGTTCTAAACGCTTTTTATTTTTTTTACCCGGCTTGGAAGCAATGACTTTTTCTCCTGTAATTATATTTTTTCCCACTAATAAATTATTGACGGTAGCGGTCATTTTTGCTCCTTTCCCTAACCAATATTTAATGCGTTCATCTTTAGACTGCAATTCCTTAGTATAAGGATTATATGAGCCTAAATTTTCTAGCACTCGACCGAAGGGATCGCGCGCTTTTTCTAATATTATTAGGCGGAATAACTTTTTATTAATTTTTCCTACTTTGGATAATTTTATCATTAACATAGTGTTTGTCGGGGTTATTTATATTGAGAAATAATATCTTAACTTTAGATAAAAGTCAAGATATTAAATTTGACTTATTATTCTTTAACGATGATTAAAAGGATGTGGTCGTCTGTCATTGCGGGAATTATTGAAGCGTCCAGGGCTTCTAAATCCACTGTTTCCGTTTGATCTGCCTTTTTCATTTTTCCAAAGATGAGCGTTTTCTTCTAATTCTTTCATGCTTAAATTTATTCTGCCCTGGTCATCTATTTCTTTAACCCTGACAGTTACTTCGTCGCCGATTTTTAGAAGGTCCCCTGGTTTTTCAATACGATAAGGAGCTAGTTCACTAACATGGACCATTCCGTCCTGATTGTCGTTTAAAGCAACAAAAGCACCAAAATCTAAGAGACGGACTACTTTTCCTTTTAATATTTCACCAACTTCAAAAACATGGACAATTTCTTTTACTTGCTTGACCGCTTCATTAACCATTTCCATATCCGAGCCACAGACCATAACCAAACCGTCGTCTTCAATATCAATGCTGACTCCGGTTTCATCTATAATACGGTTAATAATTTTTCCTCCTGGGCCAATAATGGTGCCTATTTTTTCCGGATCAACATTGAAACTGATGATGCGCGGAGCATATTTAGAAAGTTCTGCGCGCGGAGTCGGAATTGCTTTAGCCATTACTTCTAAGATTTCATTTAAAGCTTGGCGTCCTTGGCTTAAAGTTTTTTTAATTATTTCTTCTTTTAAACCGTCGGTTTTAGTATCAAGTTGTATAGTAGTTAATCCTTTAGAGGTGCCGGTTATTTTAAAATCCATTCCTCCTTCACCATCCTCTAAATCTTGAATATCGGTCAGAATTTCCCAGCGACTCATATCTTTATTAGAGGCCAATCCCATAGCTATGCCCGCTACAGGTCTGATTATTGGAACACCAGCGTCCATTAAGGCAAGAGTTGAGGCGCAAGTAGAGGCCATTGAAGAGGAACCGTTGGATCCTAAAGTTTCGCTAACGATGCGTAGAGTATAAGGAAAGTTTTCTTTAGTTGGCAGGACAGGTATTAAAGCTTTTTCTGCTAGAGCACCATGACCGATTTCTCGTCGGCCAGCGCTTCTTAATGGGGAGACTTCACCGACAGAGAAGGGTGGGAAATTGTAGTGATGCATAAATCTTTTTTTGCTCTGCCCTTCAATTCCTTCTAAGGATTGCTCAAGTCCGGGAGCACCTAAAGTAGCAATAGACATAACTTGAGTTTCGCCGCGAGAAAATAAAGCAGTGCCATGATCTCTAGGTAATATAGCTACTTCGGATGATAAAGGCCTGATTTCAGTTAAAGAGCGCCCGTCTACCCTTTTTTTATTATCAATTATTGCTTTAGTTACTTCTGCTTCCACTGTTTTTTCCACTAAATTTTTTATAATAAAAGATCTTTTTTCCGCATTTATATCTTGATCCTTTAGATAATCGTCAAAGTTTTCTTTAATTGCTTGGATTGCCGCTTTTCTTTCGCCTTTAGTATAATATTGTTTATCAAATAATATTTTAGCAATATTATCTTTAAGCCATTTTTTACCAATAGACAGCAGTTCCTGTTTTTCTTGATCTGATTTTGATTGTTCTTTGTCTGGTTTTTTTTCTGTTTTAGGCTTTATTTTAGGCTTTATTTCCTTCTGCATTTCTTCTATCAATTTGATAGCGTCTTGCAATTTTTCTTGACCAAGGATAATAGCTTCCAGCATTTTTTCCTCTTTAATTTCTTCAGCACCGGCTTCTATCATAATAACTTTTTCTTTAGTTCCGGCCACGATTAAATCCAGGCTACTTTTAGCCTGTTCTTTATATGTAGGATTGAAGATAAAATTGTTATCTAACAAACCGATTCGGATTCCGCTGATAGGTCCTCGCCAGTTTAACCCAGAGATAGAAAGAGCAGCGGAAGCAGCTATTAAGGAAACAATATCATGATCGTTTTCCTGATCTACTGCCAAAACGGTGATAATTACTTGAATATCACGTTTATCGTCAGTTTGAAAAAGCGGACGGATTGAGCGATCTATCATCCTGCCGGTCAGAACTGATTGGTCGCTGGGTCGCCCTTCGCGCTTTATCCAGCGAGAACCCTTGATAATACCGGCAGCGTATAATTTTTCTTCAAAATCAACCATTAAAGGAAAGTAATCTATACCTTCGCGTTCAGATTTTGCCTGCACTACGGTCGCCTGCACTACAGTTTCTCCGTATTGCACCCAAACAGCGGCATCGGCTTGTTTAGCTACTTTACCGGTTTTAATAGTGAGAGGACGACCAAGCCACTCCTTTGAAAATATTTTTTCCATAAATTTTTTTAGCTTGGCCGCTAAATTACAGAACTGTAAAGTGATTACAGCACTATCTATTTAACGGTCAAACTCTTTATTGTTATTTATTTTGTTATTTATTTTTTAAATTGTTATTTGTTTTTTTAAGAATTCCAATTTTGCCTGGTATTAGAAATTTACGATCTGATCCAAGATCAATGAAATCATCAGCTTCCTCTATTAATTTAGAGGAGCAAGTTTTTCTAAATGCCATTACTTCGACCAAGCAGCCTTTGTTGTTTTGAATATAAGAAACCATCGGTAAATAATCACCGTCGCCAGAAACAATGATGATAACATCTAACTTGTCAGCTAGTTTAATAGCATCTATAGCGATACCGACATCCCAGTCGGCTTTTTTTGCGCCACCAGCAAATATTTGCAGATCTTTCATTTTAACTTCAAAACCTTGTTGTTCCAAGGCCTCAGCAAAGGGAAGTTCTTCTTGATTTTCAGTTCGGATAGCATAAGCAGTGGCCCGAATAAGTTTTCGGTCGGCCACTGCTTTTAGTAATATTTCTTTAAAGTTGACCTTTTTGTTGTATAGATTTCGGGCAGAATGGTACATATTAGATATATCTACCAAAACTCCGACCCGTTGTTCTTTATGTTTTATCATATTAAGCTTTTTTTTCTTCTTCCTGATCGTCATCTTCATTTTCCTCAGGGTTGATATAATTTTTTTCTTTCTTTTTTTCCTCTTCCTCTTTTTCTAAGTGTTGGGCGATTTTAAGTTTTAACTTAGTGGCTAACTCTTTAAACTGTTTTGAATTTTCTTTTTGCAGGTATTTTAATAATTTTCTTCTTTCCCCGACTTTTTTCAATAAACCGCGTCGCGAGGAAAAATCATGTTTATGTTTCTTTAAATGTTCAGTTAGCTCTTTAATTTCTTCAGTCAGAATAGCAATCTGCACTTGGGAAGATCCAGTATCATTTTCATGAACTTGGAATTTTTTTATTATTTTTTCTTTTGCCTTTTTTTCCAACATAACTTTTTAGCTTTATCCGAGAAGCGGCTGAAAGATCCGCATCCAAGAAAAAGCACCTTATATTATTATTTTAAAGTGTTAATTTTTTTCATCAGTTTAGATTTTTTGCGATTAGCAGTATTTTTTTTAATCACCCCTTTTTTCGCCGCTTTGTCAATATTTTTTATCGTCTTAGCTAGGACATCCTTAACAGTTTTGTCATTATCCTGTATTTGTTTTAGATTACTTTTTATCGCTTTTTTCATCTCATTAGCCCTTTGTTTGTTAGCGGCTTTTAGTTTAATGCTTTTGCGTAACTCTTTTTTAGCAGATTTTTTATTCGGCATATTTAGTTTTAATTAATAAAATCTAAGATAAAGGTAATTCCAACTAGAAGGATGTTAACATAATAATAAATAAAAATCAAGGATCGCGATTGTTAAACGCAATGTAGATACACTTTAAACAGAATTAGCCTGTCTGGTGGCCTTAGCTGTACTGTTTCCAATTCTGTAATTAATTTCAGTTTTATTTGTGCTACTTGTCAAAATTAATTGTGTTTTAGAGGTTGAGGTATTTTAATACAGAACTTTTATATTTAGCTTTAAACGCCTTATCTATTTTTTCAACCGGATTTGATCCTAAAAATGAAATTAGTTTTAAAAATTCTTCTTTTCTAGCATTTTTATCGGGAATATTTTTTAGCTGTTCAATTTTTGTTTCAATTTCAAAATATTTAAGTTTATCATCTAAGGGAAGCTGCCAGAAAAGCAGGAATCCTCTCTCTGGAAAATTTACGCCGATAATTTTGTAGCAAGTTGACATAACCGCTTTTTCAAGATCATGTAATATGTTTTTAACCTTTTCTTTTGTTTCTGTTAGTTGATCAGCGGATACAGGGCGGGATCCTATTTCAAAATATATTTTTATTTTCGACTCTGTGCCAGATGGCCTAACTGTAATTTTAATACTTTCTGTATTTTCTATGGCCTCCAGATGAAAGATTAATACATTTTTGGCGGATCGATCTGTCTCGGAAATAATAGGTATCCTTTTGGAGCAATCCTCATATTTTATGAGTCTGAATTTCCCAAAATTTTCCGGTGGGTTTTCTCTCAGTGATGTTTGAATATGATCAATCTTTTCTTTCCCCGACGCCCCTAGGAGACGAATCTCTGTGAGATAATTAAGGAAATAACCGTATTCAAAATATATTTCATTTAGGAAGTCAACTAAAGTCTTATTTTCTTTTTTTAGTTCAGCGGCTAATTCTGAAAGCCATATTGCCGCAGTTATAGCATCTTTATCACGGGCATAGTTTCCGGCTAAATATCCATGGCTTTCTTCGCAGCCTAGTAAAAAACCATCTATATCTCCATCTTTTTCTAATTTATTCATAATATCGGCTATATATTTAAACCCGATTAGAAGCTCGCCGATGAGTTTAATATTATTCTTTTCACAAATTTTTTTAATAAGATTTGTAGTAACCGTAGTTTTGATTATAGTTTCGTTTCCTTTAAAATCTATCTTCTTTTTTTGAATCACATATTGCGCTAGAATTGCTGCAATTTCATTTCCATTTATAAATATCCAATCTTCACCATGTTTGACCATAATACCGATTCTATCGGCGTCAGGATCACTATTTAAAATAATATCCGCTTTTTTTTCCTTGGCAAATTTTAGCGCCGTATCAAAGGATTGAATAACTTCAGGGTTAGGAATGTTAAAAGTAACTTTTTCGAATTCGCCATTTGGATTGCTTGTCTGGGGATCGCTCACAATATTAAAATCTAATTTTTTTAACGCTTTATAAATTGAAGTCATGCCACAGCCATGAAGTGGTGTATAAATAATTTTTAAATCTCTTTCATTAGATAATGAAACGCCGGTGGCTGCTTTTATATAAGCTTCATCAATAATAGAGCCAACTTTTTCAAGCAAACCTTGGCTTTCCGCCTCGTTATATGGGATTTTTTTTATTTCATTCACTTTTTTTGTTACTTCAATAACCAGCTTTTCGTCTTCAGGAGGAATTAGTTGACCGCCAGATTCATCGTAGACTTTTTTACCATTATGATTTGGTGGGTTATGGGAAGCTGAAAACATATCACCCGCAACCGCATGTAAATATCTAATAGCAAACGATAACTCAGGAGTTGTCCTTATATCATCAAAAAGATAAACTTTAATCCCGTTGGCTGTATATACTTCTGCGGCGGCAATAGCTAAATCCTTGCTTGTTAAATTTTTTACAGGATTAAGCAGTTTATCATTTAAAAATTTATTTCCTGAAAAGCACCGTACATCATAAGCAAATACAACGCCGCGACTCTTTGCTTCGTTGCCATACTTTTTTAGTAGGTATTGCGAGTGTCCTTGAGCAGAAGCTTTAATAGTCCATGTATTTATCCTATTTGGACCCACCCCAACTTCACCACGTCTCCCCCCGGTGCCAAAAGGAATGATTTGATAAAAGGAATCTAGTAAAAAATCCCAATATTCGTTTAATATTAAATGTTCTATTTGGGGAAAATAATCTTTGAATTCTTCTTTTGTCAGCCAATCTTCTAAAGATTGAAGAGCATTTTCAATGTATATTTGCTTAATTTTTAAGGATGAAAAGCCATTTTTAGCTTTTACGATAAGTGATTTCATATTATTGAGTTATTTAATTAATGTTTAGATTGGTCACAATTACTAAATATTGTTTGAACCTTTCTTGAACAAAATAAAAAAAGGGATTAGGGGAAGGAATTTTTGCCGTCGTTAAATTTCGTGCCGGCGAAACTGGTGCATCGCCTGAAATTCAATTTTAATATAGCAAAAAACTAGCTTATTTTCAAACTGGATCAAATAATTATAATAATTTTGGTCTATCTAACATCGCAATATTTAACATAAACCATTAGCTCTAACGCTAGTTCCTGAAGCTCTTTGTTAGAATAGGAAGATTCATCTTTAAGAAGACGTGGGTCGTTTATTTTCGTAGGAATGAATTTTTGTAAAAAATACTTTTTTGCGCCTTGGATTGTTTTGGCAATTTTCCGCAGATCGTCTTTGTTTGTGAGGTTTTTTACAATAGTCGTCCGAAACTCGTAATTTATGCCTGAATTTATTATTAATTCTATACTTTTTTTTAATTTTTCAATTTCTACCGGCCAACCCATAATTTTATGATAATCTTCAAGTGGCGCTTTTATATCCATAGCAAGATAATCAACTAACTTTTGGTTGATGATTTTTTCAAGCATTTCTGGATGGCTCCCATTACTATCCAATTTTACTAAAAACCCCATATTTTTAATTTTTTTTATTACTTCAATCAAATCCGAATGTTGAGTTGGTTCCCCGCCAGTAATACTTATAGCATCAAGTTTATCGCGGCGGCTTTCAAGAAAATCATAAATTTGAGAAAGTGGTATTTCCGGTGCGTATTTTTCTGGAATGACAAGCTCAGGATTATGACAATATCGACAACGGAAGTTGCAACCACGAGTAAAAATAATAGCGCAGATTTTCCCCGGATAATCGATCAAAGAAAATTTTTGGATTCCTCCAATAATCATATTTATCCCTTATTTTTATAAGTTTTCCGCATATTGAATTCGGCCAACTTACCGTCATTCCACTGATTTATGGGGCGTAAATAGCCAACAATTCTTGAATAAATTTCGCAAGTACTATGACATTTGTCACAAACAGGGACTTCTCCGGAAATATATCCGTGATTCGGACAAACACTAAATGTCGGGGTTAAAGTAAAATAAGGCAGTCGGTAACCTTCACATATTTTTTTAACTAAATTTTTAATAGACATTCCGTCTTCAATTTTTTCTCCGAGAAAAAAGTGAACAACAGTACCGCCAGTATATTTTGTCTGTAAATCATCTTGTAACTCTAACGCCTCAAAAATATCATCAGTAAAATTAACCGGTAAGTGTGTTGAATTGGTGTAAAAAGGATTTTTTATTTCTTTACCTTTACCATTAGCAAAAATAAAATTTTCATATTTTTTTTGGTCCAATAAAGCCAAACGAAATGAAGTACCTTCTGCGGGGGTTGCTTCCAGATTGTAATTATTCCCAGTTTCTATTTGAAAATTAGCAACTATTTCTCTCATAAAATCAAGGGTGTCTTTCGCAAATTTTTGCCCTTGTGGCGAAGTAATATTTTTTTCATATAAATTTTGCACTGCCTCGTTCATCCCCACGAGACCGATAGTAGAAAAATGATTTTTCCAATAATTACCATAGTGGTTTTTTATGTTTCTTAAATAATATTTAGTGTATGGGTATAAATTGCCGTCAGTAAATTTTTCCAACACTTTTCTTTTTATCTCTAAGCTATCCTTAGCTAGAACCATTAATTCTTTGAGTTTTTTAAAAAAATCTTTTTTATTTTTTGCAATATAGCCAATACGAGGTAAATTGATAGTTACTACTCCGATTGAACCAGTCAATGGGTTTGCGCCAAACAAACCGCCACCGCGTTTTTTTAGCTGTCTGTTATCAATTCTTAAACGGCAACACATTGAACGAGAATCTTCTGGCTTCATGTCAGAGTTAATAAAATTTGAGAAATACGGCAAGCCATACTTACCGGTCACCTCCCATAACAATTTGTTGGAATTGCTATCCCAGTCAAAATCTTTTGTAATATTATAAGTTGGAATCGGAAATGTAAAAACGCGACCACTTGCATCTCCTTCAGACATTACTTCTAAAAATGCTTTGTTAAATATATCCATTTCTTTTTGAAACTCTTGATATGTTTCCTGCTGCGGCTTGCCACCAATAATAATCGCCTGTTTTGCATAATGGCTTGGGGTTATTAAGTCTAATGTAACATTTGTGAATGGCGTCTGGAAACCAACACGAGTAGGTACATTAATATTAAAAAGAAATTCTTGAAGCGCTTGCTTAACTTCTTTGTATGTTAAGTTATCGTATCTGATAAAAGGAGCAAGTAGGGTGTCAAAATTACTGAATGCCTGCGCTCCAGCTGCCTCGCCTTGAAGTGTGTAGAAAAAGTTGACAACTTGTCCAAGAGCCGACCTGAAATGCTTTGGCGGTTTGCTTGATATTTTACCCTCGACGCCAGTAAATCCTTTCATTAATAAATCAAAAAGGTTCCACCCGACGCAATAAATAGAAAGAATACTCAAATCATGAATATGGAAATCACCGTTTGTGTGTGCAATTCTGATATTTTCGGGATAAATTTTATTCAACCAGTAATTTTTACTTATTTCACTGAAAATATAGTTATTCAACCCCTGCAGAGAATAAGACATATTACTATTTTCTTTTACTTGCCAGTCGAATTTGTTTAAATATTGTTCTACCAGACCATTATTGGCAGAATTTGTAATGTCTCTAAGTAATTTGTGTTGATCTCGATATAAAATGTAAGCTTTAGCAGTTTTTTTATATTTTGAACGTAATAAAACATCTTCTACAATATCTTGAATCTGTTCGACCCGAGGAATTGCATCTTTAATAGTTTTTTCCGCACAAATTAAAACTTTCTTTGTCAGTTTATTTGTTTCTTTAGAATCAAACTCGCCGCTTGCTTTTCCGGCTTTAGCAATCGCGATAGATATTCTTTTCTCATTGAAAGAAACAATTTGTCCATTACGTTTTTTGATTTGTGAATACATAAGACCTCTCTTTTAATTTGTTAATAAATAAAAAAACTTGGCTTAAGGCGCCAAGTATCAATTTAATTTTGATGGCTTGACGCGAGCCGACTGCAGACCTGTTAGGGCTGATTGTACGGGATCGGACTTTAACCGTTACGCGATAGTGAGGGAATTACACCCTACTTCACCGTACAAACTACTATTAAGTTTTATACATGCATATTAACACATATAAAAAGATTTTTAAAACATTTATTACTACTTTATTAAATTATCAATGCTCATATTTAAGCCTTGGGCAATTTTCTTTAGTGTTTCAATGCGAGGATCGGGCGTTGCGCCGGTTTTAATTTTAGTCAAAGTATGCAAAATAACACCAGCAAGTAATGTCTAACCTGGTCGGGGTGGTGGGATTTGAACCCACGATCTTCTGGTCCCAAACCAGACGCCTTAGACCAAACTGGGCCACACCCCGTTTATAATTTGTATAAATAAAAAATGAACTTACAGATACTAATATTATAACATAAGTTCAATTTTTATATTTAATGTGCCCCGGGTCAGAATCGAACTGACGACACAAGGATTTTCCTTGTTTGGTTCTTAAGTTTCCTTAAGGATCGGACTATCTCATCTCCGTTTAATTACTTAAAGACGGAGTCGGGCGCTAATGCAGGTTTATTGTTGGGCTCACCCGCTAGTCTCTACGCCTTCTTCAATTCTTTATCCCAATTGAAGCTTGGCTCGGGATTACCATATCCGCTGATTGGTGGATTTAGGTTTCCCCGAATTCACCCGATTTTCATCCCAATGTTTCCATTGAGCGGACCGAAAACCAGTCCTTTGCTCTACCACTGAGCTACCGAGGCATTTTTAAAGTAGCTTTTATTATTTGTTGCGGGAGTCGGATTCGAACCGACGACCTCCAGGTTATGGGCCTGGCGAGCTGCCAACTGCTCTATCCCGCGCTAATTCGCATTTTGAAGCGATATCAAGTGGGCAATGGAGGATTTGAACCTCCGACCTCAACATTATCAGTGTTGCGCTCTAACCAACTGAGCTAATTGCCCGTTGTTAAGAATAGAGATTTCATTTTTTAGAAAAGAAATTCTGAGTAAAAATATAACAAACAACGAATAAAAAAGCAAGGGCAATTATTTAAGATAAAGGTTTTTAAATTTCAGCGATAAGAATTGAAAGCTCTGATTTTATATCGCCTCGTCCAGTTTTATTATTATTGTCAAGGCATATCATTTTATTAAAATATAATTTTAATTTTGAGCTAGAAAAATTATTAGTTTGGCTTAAACCCTTTTTAATAATAAAAGGATGTAATTTAAGATGAGAAGCGATCATTTCTGCCTTGAGTCCCATTTCCTGGGCTTCTTTTATTTGAAGCAGGATTTTAAATTGCCTTATCAGCATGGAGATTAAATATTCGTCACTTACTCCAGCGGCATATTGTTCTTCTAGTATTTTTAAAGCTTTGTTTTTATTTTTAGCACTTAAAGCGTCGGTTAAAGAAAAAATGTTTTCATTAAATTTTTCTGTTGTGTATTGTTTAATATCTTCTAGCCCGATAAGTTTTTTTTCTGTTCCTAAACATGCTTTTTTAATACTTTGCGACATCAACCAAAGATCCCCTCCCGTTCTTGCCACTAATTCGTTTGCTGCTTCTCTACTTATTCTTTTTTTGTACATTTCTGTTTCTTTTTTAGTAAAATTATTCAAGCCAGCCGGGCTTAATAATTTAAATTCTTGGGTATATTTCTGCTTGTTTAAAAAAGAAAATAATTTTTTAGCTTCAGTAGTAAGCGTTTTTAAACCAGGTATGTCTTTATCTTTGAATATTATGATGATGTCATTAGATTTTTCTAGGCGCGGTAAGTATTTTTCCAGTTGTGAAAATAAACCAGTCTTTTTATTTTGAAAAATATTTTCTATAATTAGCATTCTTTTTTGCGCGAATAAAGAACCAGTATTCATTCTTTCTGTTATTTTTTGAAGGTCAGCCTCTTTCCCATCTATGGTATCCAGGCTATTCTCTTCTTTATCAACTTCTTTTACGAATTTAGCCTTCATTTCTTTGAGCAACCTTCGGGAGCGGAAAGAATCAGGCCCATATAGAAAAATAATCATAGTTTAACCGAGTTTTATTTGTTTTATATTTTTTATTTTTTCCTGTAAAAATTTTTCTCCTTCTTTTTTAAAGCTATTTGGATTATCAGTGGTGAAATAATTTATTATTGCTTTTTGTCTGGTTTTTAAGTTGAGCTCCTTATGTTTTTCTAAGTATTTTTTTAGGCTTAAAGCGATTATTTCTCCTGGATCAGGGACCAACACTCTTTTTCCCATTATATCTCTTATTTGTTTAATAAGGAAAGGATAGTGGGTGCAAGCTAAAATTAATGCTTGTATTTTTTTAACTTTAAGCGGACGCAAATACTTTTTTAATATCATTCTAGTTTCTGGCTTTTTAGCCCAACCCTCCTCAATCAAAGGAACTAAAAGAGGTGTGCTTTTAACCTCTACTTTTATATTAGGGTTTAATTTTTTTATTTCCATTTCATAAGAGCCGGATTCTGTTGTTGACTTAGTTCCGATTACTCCTAAAATTTTTATTTTTTTATCGGAGAATTCTTCTACCAAAGGACGGATGACGCCCAATATTTTCTTATCAGGATGTTTTTTAATTAGATATTCTTGTTGCAAAGGACGGAGCGCTTGAGCAGAAGCAGTATTACAAGCGATAATAACCAGGCGACAGCCCTGGGAAAATAAGAAGTCCATAGCTTGTTGAGAGTATTCATAGATAGTTTTTGGTGATTTTTCGCCGTAAGGCACTCGAGCCGTGTCTCCTAGATAAATATAATCATATTGGGGTAAAGTAGCGATAAGGTGCCTTAAAACAGTTAGTCCTCCTAAGCCGGAATCAAAAATTCCAATTTTATCACTTTTAATTTTTTTTGACATATTTTTTAAACAAATTACCCCTTTCTTTATAATTTTTAAAAATTCCGAAACTGGCGCAAGCGGTAGAAAGTAGAACAGTATCTCCTGTCTTGGCATTCTTTTTAGCAATTTTTACCGCTTCTCTCATATTTTTAACTTTTTTAATTTTTTTGTTAGGAAATTTTATTTTTTTCAAATTAATTTTTATTTTATCAGATCCCTGTCCTGGTAGTAGGATAAGCAGAGAAATTTTTTCTTTTATAACTTTAGCCAGTTTTTTAAAATTAGCTCCTTTATCGGCACCACCGGCTATTTGTATTATTCGGCCAGAAAAAGATTTTAAATCCAAAATAGTACTTTCTGGAGTAGTGGAGAAACTATTGTCATAATACTTAACAGCTTTTTTCTTCGCTACTAATTCCAGCCGATGTTCCAAATTACTAAAGTTAGCTATCACCGGTTTATATATTTCTGGCTTAATCTTTAAAATTTTAGCGACTGCGATAGCAGCGGCAATATTCTCCCGGTTGTATTCTCCGACCAATCGTGAGGTTAATTTGCTAGTGGAAAAATATTTTATTTTTCCCGGAAGTTTTTCTTTTTTTAGTTTTGATTTAAGATCCCAGTTGGCTATTAAGTATTTATTGTTTTCTTTTTTTGCAATATTTTGCTTGGCTTGCCAATATTTTTGTAAAGAAGAGTGGAAATTAGGATTATTAGGATCAGCTGGCGCCAAATGCTCCTTAAAAAAGTTAGTGATAACAGCAATTTGTGGTGAATAGTCCAAATCTTCTAATTGGAAGCTGGATAATTCCAGAATAACCCAATCATTATTTTTTATATTCTCTAAAAAGGATAAAGGGGAAACTCCGATGTTGCCACCCAAAAAAATATTTCTTTTTTTATAAGCTTTTTGTAAAATTTTGTAAATTAAAGTAGAAGTTGTACCTTTACCTTTAGTTCCAGTAACGCCGATTATATTTTTAGTCGGGCTGAGTTTGAAGAATAAGTTTAAAGCGCTCGTTATCTGGATATCTTTGTTTTTTTGAGCCGTTTTTATCCCCGGACAAGATGGATGCCAACCAGGAGAGCGGAATAGAAGATTGAATTTATCCAAATTCTGATCAGAAATTTTACCTAACTGATATTTTGGTTTAAGGTGTTTTAATTTAAGGCAAGGTAATTTATTTTTAGGGTGAAGATCGCAAATAGTTATTTCCACTGGGGCAAAGTGTTTGTCTAAAAGTTTTAACAAAGCTAAATTATCCTTTCCTAGACCAAGGAGGGCGATTTTTTTTGAAGGGCCTTCGTATTTTTTTAAATTTAGTCTCATATTTTTATTTTAATTCTTTCCAGTTGCGACCACTCGATTGTTTAACTATTATTGGTATTTTCAATTTAACATTTTCTTGCATTATTTTTTTTATTTTTGGAGAATAGTCTTCAATTTTATCTTTTTTGATTTCAAATATCAATTCGTCATGAATTTGTAAAAGCAATCTTATTTCTTCTTCTTTTCCAGAAATAACAGTATATATTTTTATCATTGCTTTTTTAATTAGATCAGCCGCCGTTCCTTGTATAGGAGTGTTCATTGCCATTCTTTCTGCACTTTTTCTAGCTAACGGCAAGGAAGAGTTTATGTCTGGTAGAGGGCGCTTGCGACCGAACAAAGTTAAAGCATAGCCCTTTTTTTTCGCTTCATTAATGAAATTATCCACCATTTTTTTTATATTTGGATAAGTAGCAAAATATTTTTTTATAAAATTTTCAGCTTGACCATAGGAAATATTGGCGCTTTGGCTTAGTCCGTGTGGGCCTTGTCCGTATAAAATGCCAAAATTTATAGTTTTTGCCTCTCGGCGCATTTTTTCAGTCACTTCCTTTGGTTTTATGTTGTTTATTTGGGCAGCAGTTTCAGTATGAATATCAGATTGGGAGCGGAAGGCGGAGATCATTTTTTGATCTCCTGAAAAATGGGCAGCCAAGCGTAACTCTATTTGCGAATAATCAAAAGCAACTAAGAGATAAGCATCTTCAGAAATGAAAGCTTGTCGGATACGGTGTCCTTCCTTGGTTCTAGTTGGTATATTTTGCAAATTAGGATCATGAGATGATAGGCGTCCGGTGGCGGTTATAACTTGATTGAAATGAGTATGGATTCTTCCGGTTTCAGGATTTATCATTTTTGGTAGAGCTTTGAGATAGGTAGTTTCTAATTTAGCCAGTTCGCGGTAATCTTGAATCAGAGGGATGATCGGGTGGAGATCTTTTATTTTATTCAATTCATCTTCAGCAGTAGAGAATCCAGTTTTCGTTTTTTTTATACCCTTAGTTGATATTTCTAAGCAGGAAAATAATATTTCTTTCAACTGTTTTATAGAGTTTATGTTGAATTTTTTTCCGGCTTCCTTGTATATATTTTTTTCTAAAACTTTTAATTTCTTTTCAACTTGCTTTTCTAATTTATTGAGAAAATCAATGTTTATTTTAATACCCCGATGCTCCATAGCCCCTAGGATGGGGATAAGAGGCATTTCTATTTCTTGAAAAATTAAGTATAGTTTTTTTTGTTTTAATTCATTTTCCAGAATTGGCTGTAACTGAAAGACAAGGTGAACATTTTCACAAGCATAAAGGCTGATTTTTTCTAAATCATGACTTAAATCCAAACTTAGTTGAACCGATTTTTTATCGTAAATATCAGCATTTGTTAGTTTATCTATCCCTAGCTCGGAAAAAGCCAATCTTTCTAGATCATAATGTCTTTGACCCGGGTTAAGCAAATAAGCGGCGATAAGACTGTCAAAGTATAATCCTTTTATAGTCAGGCCTTCTTTCTTTAAGATTCGCCAGCTGGATTTTAAGTCATGACCAATTTTCCGTATTTTTTCATTTTCCAAAATTGGTTTTAGCTTTAACATTAGAGATTTGCGATAGGGAATGAAACAGGCCTTCTCATTCTGAAAACAGAAAGCTAGCCCTAATATTTCATTGGCAGGACTCTGACTAGCTTCAACTTTCAAACTTATAGTTTTTTGTTTGGATAATTCAGTTATGAAATTTTCAATTTCTCTTTCTTTTTTTAAAAAACAGTAATTTCTCTTTTTTATCTCATTAATTTTTTTTTCTTTTTCAGAATCTATTTCTTTTTCATTCTTTGATTTTTTTTGCCAATTATCGTTTAATAATTTTACTTTACCAAGTAATGATTTAAATTCTAGACGGCTGAACAGTTCTAATATAGGATCAAGGCTGGGCAAGGAAAAACGAGCGTCTTCTAAAGACAGACTTATCGGCACTTGGCAGTCTATAGTAGCTAATTGTTTGCTTAAAAAAACATTGTTTTTAGAATTAGCCAGCAATTCTAGAGGGCGTGGTTTTATTTTTTTATCCTTTCTTTCAACTGCTTCATATACACCTTCAATGTTTTTAAAATTAAGTAATAATTCAGTGGCAGTTTTCGCTCCTACGCCTTTAGCTCCAGGAATATTATCGCTGGCGTCACCGGCTAGAGCTTTGTAGTCAATTATTTGTTTTGGTGATAATTTATATCTTTCTACTACTTCTTTTTGGCTGTAAAGCATACTTTCTGATAGGCCTCGACTCATAGTGTAGACCTTAGTTTTTTCGTCAATAAGTTGTAGCGTGTCCAAATCACCGGTTACGATAATCGTTTCCAAATCTTTTTTAATTTTAGCTTGTTTAGCAAGAGAGCCAATAATATCGTCAGCTTCAAAACCACTTTTTTCAAAAATAGGAATAGCAAAAGCTTCAGCCACTTTTTTAACTATCGGGATTTGTTCATATAATTCGTCAGCTGCTTTTGTTCGAGTTGCTTTGTAATTAGCATAAGCTTTGTGTCTGAAAGTAGGCCCGATTTTGTCCAGAGTGAGAATGACGAATTCAGGCTTAAATTCCGATAGAGCTTTTAATAAAAAAGAAGTAAAGCCGTAAATAGCATTAACCAAAATTCCGTTTTTAGTCCTTAAAGTAGGAGGTAGAGCGTGGAAACTACGGTGGATAACTGCGTTGCCGTCAATTATTAATAACTTATTTTTTGTTTTTGACATAGTTTAATTTTATCATTTTACGCTTATTTAGCAAAGAAAAAAGCATCCGACTATTTTTACGGATGTTTTGGTTTAAAACTTGGTTTCTGATCTCTTAAGAAAGACGTTATTTTTAAGGTTTTTTTTAGACCTTTCAAAGAAGAGTTAAGGATTTGGAATTAAGAATTATTTATTAATAAATTTTCTTAATTCCGAGCCATATAGTTTCGTTATTAATTTTAATCTTTTTTTCCAAATCAACTGTTTGCGAGTATTCCTCTCTAATTTTGTTAGCCAGAACATCTCTAGCTAATTCTTTGTTTAATTCAGTAAAGACATTTTTAACAACTGACTTGGATAAATCAGTTTCAGGGATACTCCAGTAGACTTTGATTTTATCCTGGATTGTCAGCCCTGCTTTCTTGCGCATAGCATTAATAGAACGTACTAATTCGCGTTTTATCCCTTCTTTTAATAATTCCTCTGTAATTTTTATTCCCAGTTCATTGATCCCAAAACGCAATTCCATAATATTGAGTTCATCCTTAATAATTCCAATATATTCCGGGGGCATTTCTTTAACCAAATCGGTTGAATAATAAGGCAAGGGCTGGCGAATTTTAATATTTGCCTTAGTTCGCTTTTCTAGCCCGGCTTCAACGATTTTTCTAACTAATTTCATTTGGCTAAGAACAGTTTTATTAATTGGTTTAGAGATTGGCCATTTTTCTAAGTGTACTGATTTATCTTCATTTTTGAATTGATAATTAGTTATTCGTTGCCAGATTTGTTCAGCGATAAACGGCATGAACGGAGCCATTACTTTGGCCAACTCAGTTAAAATATATCCCGTCGTATTTAAAACAGTTTGTTTATCGATCTCGTTTTCGCTTTTGAAGCGGTCACGCGAACGACGGATATACCAGGTTGATAAGTCATTAATAAAATTGCCAAGTGGGCGTACTGAAAACGGTAGGTCATATTTATCCATCTGGGTTGTTACTTCTTTAATCAGTTCATTTAATCGTGCTAAAATCCATTTGTCCAGAATATTTTCAACTTTAAGTGTTGTACTATTAAATTTAAATTTGTTTTCAATAGCATACATTTCATAGAATTTATAAACATTCCACAAAATTACTATATTTTTTCTAAATAAATCCCTTACTTCGTTTTCGTTAAAAAATAAATTATTAGCATGCATGACGGATGAACCCATTAAATAAGCACGTAAAGCATCAGCTCCGAATTCATTAATAATTTTGAATGGATCAGGGAAATTTTTCTTTGATTTACTCATCTTTTCTCCATTGCTAGTTAGGATGACGCCAGTGGTAACTACATTTTCAAAACTATGGCTGTCAAATAAAGATGTGGAAATAGCGTGCATCACATAAAACCATGCTCGAGTTTGAGAAATATATTCACTGATGAATTTAGCTGGAAAGTTATCCTTAAATTTTTGTTTATTTTCAAATGGGTAATGCATTTGCGCGAATGGCATTGAACCAGACTCAACCCAACAATCAAAAACTTCTTTAATGCGTCTCATTTTATGATTACATTTCGGGCATTTCCAAGTTAGATCGTCAATATTATGGTTATGGATATCGTCAATTTTAGAGACGCCACTCTTATTTTTTAGTTCATCCACGCTACCAATTACTTCAAGTTTACCGCATTTTTCGCAACGCCAAATCGGGATCGGCGTAGCAAAATATCGATTACGTGAAATATTCCAATCAGGGGCTTGTTCAATGCCTTTAGCAAAGCGGCCTTCTTTAAGATATTTTGGATACCAGTTTATTTTTTGATTGTATTTCAACATTTTTTTTCTGATTTTGTTGATATTCAGAAACCAAGCCGGAATTGCATTATAAAATAGTTTGGTATTACAGCGATGGCAATGGGGGTAGGAATGAGAAATTTTAGTACTGGCAAAAACAGTTTTTTGCTCGGTTAGTTTATTAATGATAAAGTTGTTAGCTTTTTCAAAATATAATCCTATAAATTCTGGTACAATTTGTGTAAAATGGCCTCTCTCGTCCAAAATTGAAACAATTGGTAGATTAAATTTTTGAGCGATTTTATAATCATCTTCACCATAAACCGGTGCAATGTGTACAATACCGGTACCCTCTTCAGTGTTTACAAAATCCCCTGTTATTAGATAAAAAGCTTTCTTTTTTATCTCTTCTTTTGGCAATGAAATAGCAAATAAAGGATCATACTTTAACCCGGCTAATTCTTTGCTTTTTAATTCTTTTATTATTTCTACCTTTTTATCTTTAAAAATCTCGGTTAATCGATCTTTAGCCAAGATGTAAGTTGAATCACTTTTAACTGCCACATAATCAATTTTTTCATTAATTGCTAAAGCCATGTTAGCTGGTAATGTCCAAGGTGTAGTTGTCCACGCTAAGATGAAGATATCACCGTCCAGACCTAATTTTTGTTTAGCGTTAATAGCTTTAAATTTTATATACAGACTTTTATCTATTACGTCTTTGTAACTGTTGTCCATTGCAACTTCAAAGTTAGAGATCGGAGTTTCACAACGCGGACAATACAATAAAACTTTTTTTCCTTCATAAATCAAACCTTTCTTCCACATTTCTTTAAAACCCCACCAGACAGACTCCATATATGTTTTATCCATGGTATTATAGGAATTTTTAAAATCAACCCAACGGCCGATGCGTCGTACCATATCATCCCAGATGTCAGCATATTTTAAAACTCGGGAACGACAAGCTTCATTGAATTTTGCTATCCCCATTTTTTCAATTTGTTTTTTGCCGCTAATTTTTAAATCCGTTTCAATAATATTTTCAATCGGTAAACCATGACAATCCCAACCCCAACGACGTTCAACACGATATCCTTTCATCGTCCAATAACGCGGTACAACATCTTTGGAAACACTGGAAAGTATATGTCCGTAATGTGGCTCGCCGGTACCAAATGGTGGACCATC
This sequence comes from uncultured Gammaproteobacteria bacterium, assembly GCA_964431235.1. Lineage (GTDB taxonomy): Bacteria > Patescibacteriota > Patescibacteriia > Patescibacteriales > UBA12465 > UBA12465. The sequence goes on along the minus strand of CAYSJA010000016.1, from coordinate 240 downwards.
ATAAAAAACATAATCACCTTGGGGATTCTTTTGTTTAACTGATTTTTCAAAAATTTTATTTTTTTCCCAAAAGTCTAAAACTTCTTCTTCCATTAAAATAAAAGGATTTGTTGACTTGTCTTTAACGGATTTTTTTAAATCTATAGGCATATTAATCATTATTCTTATATCTTAACATTTTATAAAATATTATCCCATATTAGCTTGCTTAGTCAAGATAAAAAATAAATAAAAAATAAA
>CAYSJA010000015.1:0-7598 GCA_964431235.1 uncultured Gammaproteobacteria bacterium | reverse complement strand
AGATTATAAAGGTAAAGAGCTACAGATAGATGATATTTTGGCCCTTATTATCTTAGTTAAAAAACCGTTAAAATACGGCTTTTTTTATTGGTATGCTCCTCGCGGTCCGCTTTTAAATATTGTTTTAGAGAAAGACAAGCAAATAGAGGTTGTTAAATTTTTATTTCTTTCTATTTGGCATTTAAACAAAAGTGCCTTGTTTTTAAAAATAGAGCCAGCTATAAATTTTAAAAAATTTTGGCAGACAGTTTTCTTTACTTCTTCTTTTAGATTTTTTCAAGTTAAAAAAGTAAAAGATATTCAACCTAAGAAAACCGTAGTTTTAAATTTAAAAGATAATTTAGACGATATTTTAAAAAGAATGCATCAGAAAACTAGATATAATATTAGGTTGGCTAAAAAGAAGGGGGTTGTTATCAAAGAAGGGAATAGTCAGGATTTTGTTGAATTTTGGCGTTTAATGCAGTTGACTGGAGAACGCGATGGTTTTCGGATTCATAAGGAAGAGCATTACAAGAATTTGTTATCTTCTAGTTCTGAGTTTATTAAATTATTCTTCGCTGAATATGAGGATAAGAAAATTGCGACTGCTTTAATTTGCTTTTTTGGCAAAAAGGCGACTTATTTACATGGAGCGAGCGATAATAATTTTCGCCAAGTAATGGCACCGCATTTATTACAATGGGAAATTATAAAAAGAGCTAAGGAAGAAAATTGTTGGCTTTATGATTTTTATGGGATAGATGAGAAAAAATGGCCGGGAGTAACACGTTTTAAGCGGGGTTTTGGCGGAGATGAAAAAAAATATGCTGGTGCTTTTGATATTGTTTTTAGACCGAGTATGTATAGAGTGTATAGAATGCTTAAATTTGTTTTGAACTTTATTTCAAGAATAAGAAAGAGTTAGTTAAGATTATAGTCTGCTAAAACTTGTTTAATTTTTAGATTTAATCTTTTATGATTAATTTTTTTTAATTATTTGACAGTCATTTTTTAATAATATATAATGGAAATAAGATAAATTATAATTTCCATTAAACAATCTATATTATGGATAATTTAACAGCAAAATTATATCAATCAAAGAAAACGGTTTTAACGAATAAAGACTTAGCTTTAATTTGGCAAGAAAATAATAAAACTAGTCTTAATTCCAAGACAGCTTACTACGTAAAGCAAAAAGCTTTAATTAGGTTAACAAGGGGGGTTTTTGTTAAAAATAAAGATTATGACCTTAAAGAATTAGCAACTAGTATTTATATTCCTTCCTATATTAGTTTTGAAACAGTTTTAAGGGAGGCAGGAGTAATCTTTCAACATTATGAAAAAATTTTTGTTGCTTCTAAATGGCCGAAAATAAGTAAAATTGATAAACAGGTAATTGTGTTTAGAAAATTAAAGGACGCTGTTTTATTTAATCCGACTGGAATTATTAATAAAGATAATTACAGCATAGCGACAACTGAAAGAGCTTTTTTGGACATGATTTATTTATTCCCAAATTATTATTTTGACAATCTTGAGCCAATTAATTGGAAGAGATGTGATGAGATTGTAAAGATTTATGATAATAAAGAGCTCTTAAAAAGATTAAAAAAATATTATAAAAATTATGCTTAATCGAGAAAAACATCAATTAATAATGGGACGAATTTTAAAAGATATTTATTCCGATGTTTTAATTGGTCCGCTTTTAGGATTAAAGGGTGGCACTTGTGCTTATTTTTTTTATAAACTGCCAAGATTTTCAGTGGATTTAGATTTTGACTTATTATCGGTAAACGAGGAAAACAAAAAATTAGTTTTTGAAAAAATAGTAACGATTTTAAATAAGTATGGGCAAGTTAAAAATCAATATATAAAAAGATTTACGATATTTGCTTTGCTTTCTTATGGTGATACGGATCATAATATCAAAATTGAGATCAATGTTAGAGAGTTGATAGAGAATATTAAAGACCGTTATGAAATGAAAGAATATCTTGGGATATCTATGTTTGCTGCTAAGAAAGATTATTTGTTCGCCGGTAAACTTTTAGCCTTAACACTTCGCAGTGAAGTTGCGACAAGAGATATTTATGATATCTATTATTTTGCAAAGAGTAATTGGAGTATTGATATTGAGATGATAATAAAAACAACAAATAAAACAATAAAAGAATATTTAATTAATTGTATAACATTTATAGAAAAAGTTAAAAATAATCAGATGATGCAAGGACTGGGTGAATTAATTGATAGCGAAAAAGAAAAGGCTTGGATTAAAAGTCATTTAAAGGATGAGGCTATATTTATGTTGAGAAATTATTTGTCAGTTATAAAATAAGGCAGCGTTAATTTAAATTATTATGTTAAAAATGATAAATAAAACTAAAACTAAATTATGTCGGCGTAAAGTTAATCGTCTCCAAGAGGGTCTTCTTAAATTTTATCATTTAGAGGATAAAGTGGTTTCTTTGGTGGTGATTGGTGATGGAAAAATGAGAAAACTAAACCGTGATTTTAGAGGGATTGACAAAATAACTGATGTTTTAGCTTTCCCCATTAAAAGTGAACTGAACTTTGAAGAAGAGGAAAATTTACTGGGAGAAATTTTTATTAACATTCAAGAGGCAAGGAGAACTGATAAATATGTTGAAATTTTTGGTAAAAAAAAATCATATCAATATATTTTTTATTTTCTATTTATCCACGGCTTGTTACACTTAATTGGCTACGATGATAAACAGGAAAAGGGTAGACTAGCAATGATAGAGCTGGGAATTAAGTTTATGAATAAGTATTACAGGTAGCTTTCCCCTTTTTTTAATATTTTGTATTTTAATTAAAATGATTAGTATAATATTAATCATTTTTATTGAATATGGGAAGGGTTTATAAATATAGAAATGAAGAAATAAAAATGCTATAATATTAGTATGACATTTAGCCGGAAAAAAATCATTTTAATGCTGACCGGAATTTTTTGTTTTTTCGTGTTTTTGTTGTTGTTGAATTATGTTCAAGCCGCTACTTCCACTATTAAGGGTAAAGCTTATTGGGGAGAATATGGCTATCTCTATTTTCATTGTAGCGATGATGTAATTGGCAACCGTTTGGATCAAAGTGAGAATTTAAGTGGTGGCAATATTTATATTAATCCGCCGGCAGAAGAAGCTTTTCATTTTTATTCTGAGCCCTGTACTGATTTAATACATGGAGTATATATAAGCGAGGAGGGCGCTTTATCTGGAGAGGCCTGGAATCCTAATTTTGGTTTGATTACTTTTGAGCATAATGACATTGATCCGCCAGACGGGTTTGGTTCTTTTAATTCAGTTTGTGAAGATGTTTGCAACCCCTTTACTAATTGTATTGCTTGTTATGTTCCCGAAGATCAAACAATATATGGTTGGGGGCGAATTGTGTCAGCCGATGATAACAAGTGGATAAGATTAGATGCTTATCCGCCTGATAATTTAAGCAAAATCTATACCAATGACAATGATCCAATTTACCCCGATGCTTCTTTAGAACTGGGAGATTTTGCCGGAACGGCCTCTAGTTCCATTTGGGGGGATATTAGTTTTAATTGCGAAACAGAAAATTATTCAGATGATGGCACTTGTGCTACCAGAGACTATAAGGTTTATATCAAGAATTTAATTTTTGGCCGTTTATCTGCTCCTAATTGGACATATTCCAATGCTTGTTCTAGTGCTGATGCTTTGCGGGCGGTTTTAAGGTGGGATAAATTGAGTGGCATACAGACCGGTTATGAAATAGTGGTGAATGATAGTAATAATTTATCAACTAGTACCGGAGAGTATGTTTGCTGGAGCGGGGAGAAAACAGGTGAAGCTCAGCAATATACAGTTCCTAATATCATTGATTGTCCGAATGCGCTTGATTATAACACTGCTTACTATTGGTGGCTAAGAGGTTTTGATGAAGATGGCGAACCCACAGATTGGATCCAGTACGATACTAATAGTATTTCTAATATTGATGGAGATAAAGATGACGATCCTTTGACTTTTCAAACTTTTTTACATGAATTTCCCAATCCTTTCTTTAGCTGGGAGCCATTAGAAATAATTACTAGTACGAGTACTACTTTTACTAGCGAGTCGTTCGCTTATAGCAGTGCTGAACCAGATACTCCTGTAGAATGTAGCACGAATCCTAGTTTATGCCCGGGTTATTTGTGGGAAACCAGTGATGAAGATGCTGAAATTTCCGATCCGACTGAACCAATAACAGACATTATTTTCTATCACGCTACCAATACCTCGGTTACATTAAAAGTTACTGATATTGATGGTTATTATTGCAGTACTTCTACGATTTTTAAGATAAATTATGATTTACCTTTATGGCGTGAGATTAAGGCGGAATAAAGTTTTAATATATGCATATTTTGAAAATATTTGCCTTTAAAATAAGATTCAAGACTAGTAAAAAAATTAAGCTTAACCGTTCTGGTTTGACTTTAGTAGAAATGCTAGTTAGTTTAGGAGTTGTTATGTTAGTTACCGTTATTTTTATTTTCAATTATCATGATAGTAATAAACGGACGGATTTAATTATGGCTTCACAAACATTAGTTTCTGATATTCATCGGGCACAGAATAATTCTTTAGGGCTTCTAGAATATGGAGATGAATTGCCAGCTGGCGGCTGGGGCGTTTATTTTGATTTAAGTACCCCGGATAAATATATTGTTTTTGCTGATTTAGAAGGTCCGGGCGAGCCCGGCTATCAGGAATATAATCCCGAAATAGAAGGAGATATAAATAAAGGAGCGAGAATTGTAGAATTGGCACCAGAGATTGAAATTTCTGAAATTCGTTTTGGAACTGATAATCATCGTCAACAGGCTAGTGTGAGTTTTTTGCCTCCTGATCCGCGTATTAATATCAATAGCGGTGGTACAACCTCCACGACTCTATATATTAGCGTAAAAAATTTAAGGGATGATACCATCAAAACTATGCTGGTTAATTTTTTAGGTTTGGCGGAAATAATAAATTAATATGATAAGGCAGTATTTAAAAAAATATAAAAGAGGAGAGAAAAAGAAATATTCTGCTTTTACATTGGTAGAGACAGTATTAATTTTATTCATTATTTCAGTCGGTTTGATTGGTGTTTTGTCTTTAATTATTCAGAATATTCAGAGTCAGGTGATAAATAAAAACAATATTATTGCCCATCAATTAGCCCAAGAAGGCCTGGAATTAATAAGAAAAACCAGGGATACTAATTGGTTAAACAGCAGTAGCTGGAATCAGAATCTAGCACCCGATAGCTATTATATGGATTATTTAGATGAAGTGCCGCAGATTTTATTAAATCCTAGCGATGCTTATTTATACAAAAATATTGATGGTTTTTATGTTCATGATAGTAATGAAGAGGAAACTGTTTTTAGCCGTAGATTGGAAATAGTAACACTTGATGCTGATTCTATGAGTGTAAGCGCGGTTGTTACTTGGAACGATCGTAACCATTCTTTTGACTTTAACTTAGAAACATGGCTTTATGACTGGCAGTAAAAAAAAATCAGGATTTTCCTTAATGGAAGTAATTTTAGCGGTTTCTTTATTCGCTATTATTATTTTATCATCAACAGAAATTTTTCGTTTGGTAATAAGCGGACAACGTGAAGCTATCGCCAGCCAAAATGTTCAGGAAAGTTTGAAATATTTTTTAGAAGTAACCAGCAAGGAGATTCGCATGGCGCGTCGTAGCGATGGATCTTGCGGCGTTCCAGTAGGTGAAATTTTTTATATTTCCAGTAATAGTTTAGGGGATACTTTAAGATTTAAGAATTATTATAGTGAATGCGTAGTTTATCAATTAGCAACTGATGAATATAGCCAGCGCTTTCAAATTTCCCGCGATTCTGCCACTGGCTTTATTTCTCCAGCTAAAATCAAGATAGAAGATTTGAACTTTTCCTTAAATGATACCGGTCAGCCAGTGGTAACTATTTCTTTGTTAGCTTATGCTCTAGGCGATGATAAATTCACTTCAGAAATGGAAATTCAAACTAGTATTACTTCGCGTTATTATCGTAATTAATTTTATGTTGGAAAAGAAAATAAAAAAGAGTTTTGTTAAGAAGTTGCAATTAAGGGGTAGCGCCATGATTTTAACTATGTTTATCTTAGCCGGTATGTTGATCGTGGCAATGAGTGGCTCTTATTTGATTTTAATAGGTATTACTGCAGCCGGAATGCAATCACAGTCCACTAAGGCCTATTTTGCCGCCGAAGCCGGCATTGAGGACATCCTATGGGAGTTTAGAAAAAATGAGGCTGATTACGCTAGCTATATTGGTAGTGACTTACCTTTAAAGGAGACAACAATAGGTGAAAATATTGGTTTTAAGGTTTATCACACTTATAGTCAGGAGACTTTACATGATTATACTTCTATAGGCAGTTGTAATAAAGTTAAAAGAAGTGTAGAAGTTAGTTTTTAAAGAAAAAATAATAAAAAAATTGTTTGGCGCTAAAATTAAAAAATGGTATAATCTAATTACTTGTAATGTAATACGAGCCGGACAAAAAGTTTTTTTATAAACCAGAATGGCTCCAAAAAAAAGGAAAAATATTATAAGGTTTATTTCCGTCTTGTTTCTAGCCGGGTCTTTTTTGTTTATTTTTTCCTTTCCAGCCCAAGCTTTATATAATAGTTATGACAAAGCTTATAATGGGACTTTAACAGCCGAGGAATGGAATTATCTAGATGATGATTTTTTGAATAAAATTGGATCTGCCAATATGGAAGGACCATTAAATATAACTGGGGGAGGTTTGACGGTAAATGGAGTAATATCAGCCACTTCTTTTACCGGTTCCATGAGTGCTCGTAATATTTCCAGCGGTATTTTTGGTGCAGAGCAAGGTGAAGGAAACTTTTCTTTCCCTGGTTATTTAGGAGTAGGGAATACTAACCCTAATTATGATTTAGATGTTTCTGGTAACATCAATTTTACCGGTACTCTATATCAAAATGGAGATATCTTTACTAGCAGTAAATGGAGTAATAATGGTTTAAATATTTATTTTAATACCGGTAATGTTGGAATTGGATTAACTAATCCGGATACTAAATTAGATGTAGGGGGAATTATCAAGGGTTTGAATGCTACTTTTACTGGTTTAGCCGGTTCAGGCAATGCTTTTGTCATGGCTGATGATACTGGTAATTTATATTCCACTAGTACTGATGCCATATTACCGGAAGGAACTGTTTCTTTGCCTTCAGGAAGTTCTGGTTCCACCCTCAGACATGATGGTGATGCTTGGATAAGCAATACTTTTTTATATAACAACGGAACAGCTATTGGAATTGGTACAACTGAACCGGGATCACTGTTAACTGTTGCTAATAATTCTTGGTTGTCAGCTAGAAACAGTGCTGATACTGGTATTATTAATATGTTCAAGGTAAACTAGTAATCAGATAGAAGTTGGTGCTCCTCTTCTTATTGGTCCATTAGAATTTGCTCAAGACAGTGGTATGGTCAGTTTTCTAGATATGCCAGTCAGTTCAGCTGCTCCAATTGGTACCCCAGAAGGCTATTCTATGAAAATAGATGGAAACAA
>CAYSJA010000014.1:0-3875 GCA_964431235.1 uncultured Gammaproteobacteria bacterium | reverse complement strand
GACTATATGTTAGAACACGGGGCTAAAATCCCCAACTTCGTCCTCATAGCTCTCACAATAAAAGTATAGCCTAGTTGCTATACTTTTATTATACGAACTATCTATGTTGTCGTTAATACTAAAAAGCCAGAACATTTAATAATTAATTAATCTGTCCAAGTAGGACATTTCTAAATAATCCAAAGTAGGACATTTCTATTTAACCTTTACAACCCCGAGCAAGTTTATCGTTTTGGAATGGTATGATATAATTAAAAAATTAAAAGAAATTAAAGTTATTTTCGTCAGTGAGGTAATATGATTTTTATCCCCCACTGAATTATTTATTAAGTAAAATTGTTACAATGAATAAAATGATAATTGGAATTGATATCGGCGGAACAAAAATACGTGGAGTTTTATGGGATGGAAAAAAAGTTTTGAAAGCACAAGAAATAGCAACACCAAAAAATTTAATTTATTTTAAATCAGATTTGGACAAGCTAATAAGGTTTTTAGGGGAAACTGATAAAATTGCCATTGGAGCGGCAGGTGTGGTAAGAGGGGCTAAATTGATAAAAAGTCCAAATATACATTATATTAAACATTTTGATTTTTCTAGTTTAAACGAATTACCTCTTAGTTGGAAAACACTGGATAATGATGTTCGTTGTTTTGGTCGTGCGGAATATAGGATAGGTAGAGCAGTTGGTAAAAAAATTGTATTTTTTGTTATGATAGGAACGGGAATAGGTAGAGCAATAGGTAGGAATGGCAAAATTTTAGAAATTAAAAAATTTGAATATTCAGAACCTTGGGAAAATGAATATAAAAAGATTCGTGACAGTCAAAATAATAAAAATTTAGCACAATATCTTGATAGAAAATTAATAGAATTAATAAAACCGTATCAGCCGCAGATAATAGTTATTGGCGGTGGAATATCAATTAGAAAAGGGTTTTGGACAGAATTCAAGAAAATATCAAAACTTCCAATAGAGAAGTCAAAATTAGGCAAAAATGCAGTTGCTATTGGCGCAACAATGCTTTTTAATCAATAAATATATTACAATGAAAAATTTTATCAAAAAAGTTCTGATTAAAAAACGAATACTGCCGAAGGATTTTTTAAAGTTTATGACGGTAGCTCAAAAAAAAGAGTTATTACAGTCAGCTTCTTATTTGCGAGGGAAAAAAATTGTGCACATAAATGCGACTGCCAAGGGGGGTGGTGTTGATGAAATTTTAAGAAGTTTGATTCCGTACCTACGTTCTCTTGGTATAAAAAGTGATTGGTATGTCATTAATCCAGAAGTTTCCAAGAATTTTTTTAAGATTACCAATAAAATACATAATGCATTACAAGGTGCGCAAATAAGAATTAATGACAAGGAATGGGCTGAATACGAACGAGTAAATAAATCCATTGCCGGAGAGCTTGATAAAATTGATTATGATGTATTAGTAATAAATGATCCTCAGCCACTTTTAGTTGGATGTTATTCTCGTTTGAATAAAAATAAGATATATTTTAGCCATGTTGATACTTCATCGGTTTTTAAGCCGGTTTGGAAAAAACTATTTCCATACATTAAATCTTATCATCAAATTGTTTTTAGTAATTCTGATTTTATAAATGCTGATTTGCCCCAAAACAAAATAAAAATTTTTACGCCGGCTATTGATCCACTTTCTCTTAAACAAAAGATCGTTTCTAAAAAACAAGCGCGCCTTTATCTTAAAAAATATGGTGGCATACCAACGAATTGCCCGCTTATTGTACAAGTTTCACGTTTTGATGTTTGGAAAAATCCATTTGGCGTTATCCAAGCTTTTCGTTTGTTACAAAATTCTTATCCTAAGGCCTGTCTTGCGTTAGTTGGTTTTAACGAAGCTAAAGATAATCCAATTTCAGCTGTAGTTTATAAGGAAGTATCAGAAATAGTTGGGAAATCTTCAAATATTTTTTTATTTTTTTATCCTGAAGATAAAAATGTTCCTGAATTTACTTCAATGGCACAGAATGCCGCTGATGTTGTCGTACAAAATTCTATAAAAGAAAGTTTTGGCATGGTGGTTGCGGAAGCAATGTGGAAGCGTAAACCTGTAATAGGCGGTCCTGCTTCCGGAATCCGCAGACAAATTAAAAATGGTAAAAATGGATTTATTGTAGAAAACTCTGAAGAATTAGCCCAGAAAATAATTTTTTTCTTATCTTACCCGGAAAAAAGAAAATTATTTGGGGAATCGGGGAAGAAAACTGTTTTAAAAAATTTTTTATTTCCTCGTTTAGTTTCTGATCACTTAAAGCTCTATCGATCCTGCTTAAAATAAAAATTTTTGGATACTTAGTAAATAAATTAATAACAAATTAGTTAAATTGAAATATAAAAACTGTCTTGTTGGACAGTTCTTATCATTTAACAGTTTACCTATTACTTTTCTTGATTTTCTATTTTTACTTGTTCCTCTACAGTTTTAGCTGATTTATAAAATCCCATCAGTAGAAATATTACTAGGCTACCGATTACAATTCCTGATACGTTAAGCATATAAACATTAAGCGAATCTAAAAAAATGTTATAATTTTTAACAGATAAAGCCAAACCCATAACAACAAGAGGAGGTAATAGGGCGACGGTAACTGCTATTCCAGAAAGAGAGCTGTTTAGTTCTTTTTTAGCCCAGATAAAACTAGCCGCCGCTCCAGCAGCGATCGGTACTAAAAAGGTGGCAAAATCAAACAAGTGCATTAGATTAATCATTTCTATATTTTTTATATCAAAATTTGTTGTCATCCCGACAGACATAGAGATAAGTAAACAAGCCAGTGTAGAAATTATAAAGATTAAGACAGAGCGGATAAATATTTTAACTTTAAAAATAGTTATAGCTAGGGAAATTGATAAGACCGGAGAAAGGAGGGGTGCGACTATCATGCCGCCAATGATAAGAATAATACTATTTTTTATTAGGCCAGCGGCAACTATAAAGGTAGATAAAATTAAAAGTAAATAAAAACCTGTTCTAGGGGAAGATGAATTTATTATTGAAGCGCAAAGATTATCTCTTTCTTCTTTAGTGGCAGAAAAATCATAATCTTGGGAAGAATTTTTCTTTTTAGTAATTTTTTGTAGCAGATTCATAACAAAAAAAGTTAAATATTTTTTTAATTATTATTAATTAAATATTAACATTATCAATTAAATATTAGCATTAAAAAATTTACAAGTCCATTTTTGACAAGTAGATAAAAGTTTATTATATTATTAGGGTAAAAATAAATATAAGGAGAGGTGCCAGAGCGGTCGAATGGAACGGTCTTGAAAACCGTCGTGCCTGAAAGGGTACCGTGGGTTCGAATCCCACCCTCTCCGCACTGATGAAAAATCGCTTTTATTTTCAATTTTAGAGAGTATATTATATGGCTCTTTATATGAAATATTAGCGATTTTTTTATTGCCAATTTCAGCGTTCCAAAGTAGAGAATTTAAGATTTCTTTTTGTTTTTCAGAATTTGCCTTTAAAAAGATTTTCCTCATATTTTTAGGGGCTAAAAACAGATTTTTAATCCGTTCCAAAGTGATTTTATCCCCTTGGTCTTTCTGTGATTCTAGTTCCTCAATATTCTTTTTTAGTTCTACTAACTCATTATTTAAAGCTTCGTTTTTGGGCTCAAAATCGTCTTCTGATAAGACTTTATCTAGATAGGCGTCTAGAAGAGCGTTTTTGCGAGATTCGAGGTTTTTTAGCCTGCTACGCAGGCCGGAAAGGGACTCCTCTAAGTAGGAAGAGTCTTGTTTCTGTTGTTGGAGCTTTGCTTGGTAGACGAGGTTAACGATTTTGTCGTCAAAGAGAAGGGGCTCAAAAACAGGGCTCAAGATTTTGGAGAGTTG
>CAYSJA010000013.1:0-3380 GCA_964431235.1 uncultured Gammaproteobacteria bacterium | reverse complement strand
CAACTAGTTCAGCTTTTACAGATAACAATATCTCCAAGTTAAGTTTATGGTTAAATGGTAAGTTATTAAAGGAAGTATCAAATCAAATCAGTAATGATTCAACTACTACTAACGGTACTATTACTTTCAGTTCGTTAGATTCTGATAACTACACAGTTCCAGCCGGAGCTGAATATGACTTAATAGTTAAAGCAGATTTTGCTTCAAGCTTAATTGCTGGTGGCTTTGAACTAAGTGCTGACGCTCCTAATTGGACTGTTAAATCAGTTGATGGTAACGAAACAGTGGATGTCCCTGCTGCTATTACCGTTTCTAGAATTGTTACTGTTGCAGAAAAAGGTTCTTTAACCGTTTCATTAAAAACTACTGATTCTAAAGCTAACCGTGATTCTTATATCTTAGCTGGTTCTGAGAGTGAAACTAATCGTTACTTAGGTGAATTAAAGTTTGTTACTGCTAACGAACCTATTAAGGTAGAAACTTTGGCTTTAACCGCTACTAGCGCTACAGCCTTTAATGATGACATTGAAGCTGTTAAATTAGTTGATGAAGATGGCACTGAAATTGCTAGCACAGGTGTTGATGCTAGTGGTGATGCTACCTTTGATCCATTTAACATCGTCTTTGATGCTGACAAGAATACTTCATTATTTATTGTCGTAGAAGCTAAAGGTATTAATGTTGCCGGAGATGCAACCGCTACAGCTGACCACGGTGATTGTATCACCTATGAGTTAGATACTGTTACGGCTATGGGTAGTGATTCTGGTGAAACATTAACCTCTGGCGATGGTCTAACTTATGACGGTGGTGTTTCTAAAACTGCTACTATTGTTGGTTCTAAGTTAGTTTCTGTTGTTAATGCTATGACAGATGGTTCCTTAACTGGTGGTACTGGCACATTAGGCAAATACACTCTTGTATTTGACAATGGCGATAACCGCGACTCATCTAATGAAGCTATGAAGGCTGATTTAAGTGAAATAGAGATTACTTTCTCTAACACTGCAACTGTAACCGATCCTTATTTATATATTGACGGTCATAGTTCTAATAAAGCCACTTCATCTGGTGATGTTAGCGGAAGTGTTACTTGGACAACTAATTTAGACAATTTAGTAGATAGTGGTGAAGTTGATGGTACCATTACCTTAGTCGTTGCTGGTGAAGTTACAACTTCTGCCGATCAGTATGTACAGACTTCATTAGCTAGTTTGGGTGATGATATCCAATATAAAGTTGACGAAAGTGCTGTTACAACCATGTTACTACCTGTAACTAATGTTGACGGCGCTAAATTATCAAATTAATATTAATTTATTAATTTGATATCTCTAACTTGATTTAATCAGGTTAACAACAAGGACCGAGGATAAATCCTCGGTCCTTTTGTATTACCTTGTTTTTCTAGATAATTTAATTCTTGACTTATTATAAAATAGGTGATAAAAATAGGAGAAATGAATTTACTTTAACAACTAAATATTATATATCATGAAGAAAAAAATTGGAATATTGTTTAACAAATGGGCACATATTATTGTTGCTCTTATCAGCTTCTTTTTTGTCTGGAAGTATTTCGCTCCTTATCCTATTTGGCAAGCCACTTTGTATATGGCTTTTGGTACTTTTTGGTTGGTGGACTTGCTTAAAGTCTTGTTTTCAAATAATTATTCTATGCTCGGCGTTTATGTTACCTTATTTGTCGGTAGTATACTTTGCTTTATGTTTTTTATTTGGGGAGGGAACACCTTGCTAAAAGCCTTCAATTATTTATTCCTAGCTTTTAGTTGGGAATTTCGTATTGGTAATTTATTTTCCGGAATTTATCAATATATATTTTCTATTCCTAGTTTAATCTGTGGAGTGATATTGTTATCTATTTCTCTTATTTGGGATAATAATGTACAATATCGGCTTTGGAACTTATTTATAAAAAATTATAAATAACCTAAAAAAATACGAAATATGAAAAAGAAAAAAACATTCCGTTTATATCTACGCCAACTTTTTTATCCCCACTTTTATTATCCGCAAAAAAATCGAAAAGATGAAGAAGAACTAAGGCGCAAACTACGACGCATAATTGAAACAAAAGGCAAAGAAACTAACAATTTTTAAATTCTATCTCGCTCTTTTCCAACCTCTTTGATTAAAATTAAAGAGGTTTTTTTATTACTAATTTAAAAAAGAAAAAACCCTGACGATTATTTGTTTATTATCAAAAAAAACAAAAAATGTCAGGGTTTGCGACCACGGGCTACTTTTTCATTTGGTAAGAGGCTGTCTCATTTTAGAACTGCTCTCCTGGTATTAGCGTTGTAGTCAATTTTACCGGTTTTACCCAGTTTGCACTTTGTGTGCTTTTTACATGTTGATACATTAACGAATTATTTTCTCTTTGTCAATTAAGTTATCCACAAGCTAATATTTAATAAATATTAAATTTAAAAAAACCGCTTAAATAAAAAGCGGTTATGGTTATGACTTTAAACTTTAATTTTTTTTTCTATCAGCTTATTTAAAAACATTGGCACTTGTTCAAAAGAAGGAATTATTTTATCTTCTGCTAATCCAGCAAGCCGAAATTCTTTATAAGTATTTACCCCAGAAACTATGCCGACAAAATCTATTGCCGGAGAAGAATTTTTAGCTGCCAAGAAATCAAAAGCAATGGTATCGCCGAAATAAATAATTTGTTCTGGCTGGTAATCATGAGTTCTTGCCCAATTAACTATTGGTCCAAATACTCGTCCTGACGGCTTATGGTGATAATAATGGGTAGCTGTTTGAATAAAATCAAACCGTTTATGATCAAAATTTATCATTTCACAAGACTTAAGCCAGCCTTCATTAGTGCGGCTGGTTAAAAGTCCAATTAAAAACCCGGCTTCTTTTAGTCTATCTAAAGATTTTACCATTTCTTCATTCACGGAATAACCTCCTTCTATTTGTCTATAAGCTAAATAAAAATCTTTATAATTAATTTGATTAACTCCGATTTCTTGACAAATGAACTTGAATAAATTTTCAGCTTTCATACCCCAATTTTTGCGTAAAATCTCTCTAGGCAAAATAGGGAGATCTAAATTAACTAAAGTTTGCTCTATTTTTCTAAAGCCAATTTCAGTACTATCTAATATAGTTCCATCCCAATCAAAAATGATAATACGTTTTTCTTCCATGATACTAAATTTATAATTATTATTTTATTGTCAAATTGCTAAAATTCTTTCTTATAATAGTTTAGATAGAGATTATTGTCAATAGTAGTTCGGATACATGTAAAGGTTAAATAGAAATGTCCTACTTTGGATTATTTAGAAATGTCCTACTTGGACAGATTAATTAATTATTAAATGTTCTGGTTTTTTGATATT
>CAYSJA010000012.1:0-35841 GCA_964431235.1 uncultured Gammaproteobacteria bacterium | reverse complement strand
AACCAACCATTTTCTCCATATGTATCACCAAATATATCTCCATAATATAATCCATCACCGCCATTAGCCCCATCATGAGTTGAAACAAAACCACCTTCCGCAGAAGCTCCTCCACCGCCGGCGCCCCCATATAAACTAGAATTTGACGAACCACCATCATAACCCTGACCAGATGTGCCTAATCCGCCAACAGTAGAATCATAACCCACGCCACCACCTGAACCACCAGATTTTGGACTTTCTGGTCTACCACCGCCGCCGCCACCACCGATAGCGGTTATTGAACCAAAAACAGAATTTTCACCATTACCCCCAGCTCCGTTAGTAGAAGGAGAAATTCCTCCGGCACCAACAGTAATAGCAATATTTTCTCCTGAAGTAACAGAATAATTTTCTTCAAAAACTAATCCACCAGCACCGCCGCCACCTGAACCTGTACTAGTAGTATACGAAACATGGCTACCAGCAGCGCCACCGCCAGCCACAACTAAAACTTTTACCCTAGTTACTCCATCTGGAACTGTCCAGGTGTGTTCGCCCTCAGTAAAAGTTATAATCTCATATTCCGTTTGAGCATAGCTATTTGCTGAAAAAGAAAAAGAAACAGCTAAACATAGTGTCAAAATTAAGAAAAATAATAATTTTTTATTTTTTTTAAACACAATATAATATTTAAAATTATTTAAAAACTATTTAATTTCCTCCAACTCTGATTTTAAAGAGTTGATTTCTATTTGTTGTTCTTTGACTGCTTCAATTAAAAGAGCCACAATATTGCCGTACTTTACCGCCTTTAAATCATCATTGCCAGTAACGACTAACTCCGGCACAACTCTTTCTACTTCTTGGGCAATAAGGCCGATTTCTTGCTCTCCGCTGTCTTTCCAAGTAAAAGAAACCCCTTCTAATTTAATTACTTTCTCCAAGGCATCATCTAAAAGTCTGACATCTTCTTTAAGTGAAACATCGGAAGAGTAAATAAAAGAAGTGGCTGTGATATCACCACTAACAGTTATATCGGTTCCGTCATTTAAAAGTGCGGAGCTAGCTTCCCAATCGCCATTATAACGCAAAGTTTGATTAGTTGATCCTTCTGGCAACCCAGTTGTCCCTAAATAAGCAGCTTCTACTGACCTGTTAAAATTAATGAAAATTGCCAAACCAACTAAACCAACTAAAAGAAATAAAGAGATGATAATTCGTTTGTTCATATTTTTGTTTTTTTATATTCAAAATAAATAAAAAGTTAAATTATTCCAAATCAAGAATAAAATCTTCTTCACTATAAATAAATTGGTAGCCAGTTGGCTGACCGTTCTCTGTGCGGCCCAAAACTTGAACATCAAGTTCAGGATCTATCCCTAAAGACTCCTTCTCTTCCTGGCTCATCATCTCTATTCCAGAAATATCTTTAGGAATAGAAAAACGCGGACTTTCTAAAATCGACTTTTGACTAGCATCAAGTTCTTTTGGCTCAACAATCTTATTAACATCAAATAACTCTGGTATCAGCTCCCTATCGTCGGTTAAATTTACTTCTTCTACAAAATCATTGTCAAGAATATCTATCTTTAATACACCCTGACTATCTTCTAACGTTTCATCCTGCCCAGAAAAACTATTATTAGAATCTTGAAGGAAATAAATTAGAAAAAATAAAACAACGATAATTAAAAAAATGATTATAAAAATAAAATAATTTTTGTTTTTCATAAATATATAAATTAAATCATCTAAATAAATTATAACAAAAATAATTTATTTAAACAAGAAAAACAAATAAAAAACAAATAAATTCTAAATCCTATTGATATGCATGTTGGAGCTGTAATTGCTAATTTGGAAAAAGGAAAGAAAACAGTTACTAAAACTAGTTATAATGGACCGATTTAAGAAGCTTAACACTGTGATAAAATCGGCTGTAATAAAGTTTTAGAAAAAAGAAGAACCGGGGTAAAAAGACGCTGCGTTAGTTCTTATGCTGAAATGAATGCTATTGGTAATGCCATATTTTCAGCTGCTAACATTACTAGCGCTACTTTATCACTGTTTCCCCTTATTTAGAATGTACAAAACATATAACCAACACTTTAATCAAAAAAGTAATCTATCTATATCATTATGGAGAATTAAGGAATGATAAAATTCGGGAGGCAGATAAAGCTTTAAAATTATTGTCTTCTCGTAAAATTTGCAAAAAATTTGAGGGAAAGATTATTAGAATAGATGGTAATTATGGTTACAAGGTTTATATGTCTAAAAAAACCGCCGGGTTAACATCCTTCTCGCACTCAAAAAAGCACTCACAGGGTACTTTTATTATACAGGGGAATATTATTTAAATAAAGCATTTACTTAGTTTTTCTGCTTCTTCGTAGCTTTCTATCCAATAAATCTTTCTATCTTGTTTTTGCCAGCGTTTAAACCAAGTTTTTTGTTTTTTTGCAAAGCGATAAATTGCAGTGGCTAATTTTTCTCTCATCTCTTTTTCTGTTATCTTACCTTGCAAAAAAAAAGAGACATATTTATATTCTAAACCAAATGATATTAAACGCTTATATGATAATCCATTTTTTCTCAGTTGTTTTACCTCTTCTATCATTCCCTCTTTGTCTATTCTCTGGTTGAGCCTTAAAATTATATTCTCTTTCATTTTTTTATCATCTATTTTAATTCCCAAAACCAAAAATTCATATAAAGATTTTTTATTCTTTTTGAAAAAATTATTTCCCAAACAGACAAGCTCAAAATAACGGCTCAAACGCCTAGCATTATTTTTATCACTATTATTTATCCTCTTAGCAAATTCTGGATTTAGTTTTTTTATTTTTAAAAATAGTCTATCGGCTCCTAATTTTTCCAGTTCAGTGCGCAATTTTTTATCACTTTTATGAGAAAATAGCTTGTAGTTATCAACCACTGCTTGTAAATATAGACCGCTTCCACCGACGATAATCGGCAGCTTACCTCTTTTTACAATACTTTCTATTGCTTTAAAAGCTAATTTTTGATAACGAGCAATACTGAAATTTATACGCGGGCTGGCAACATCTATTAAATGATAGGGGATATTCTTCCCTTTATAATTATAATTTGGTAAATCTTTTCCCGTGCCAATATCCATACTTTTATATATTTGCCGGCTATCAGCGCTAATAATCTCACCATCTAAGTAATAGGCCAATTTAACGCCCAAGCCAGTTTTGCCGCTAGCTGTTGGGCCCAAAATAACTATAATTTTCGGCAATCCTTTTTTCTTATTTTTATTTATCCCATCTTTTTTTATCCTCATAAAAATTTATTATAATAATTCCCCTTCTAATCCAAAATCTCGAATTCTATTTATCTTAACAGCAACAAAAGATCCAATAACTTCTAATTTAGGTTTATAATTTCCTCTTATTATTACTAACTTATAGCTTCCGGTTTTACCGTAATAATTATTATTTTTGTTTATACCTTCAATTAATATTTTAACCGCCCTGTTCTTATAGCAAATGTTATTACTGTAAGCGGTTTTAGAAAGCACTGCTTCTAATTCTTTTTTTCGCTGTTTTTTTTCCATTGAACTGACATTATCTTTTAAAAAATAGGCGGCTGTCTGCGGACGAGGGCTATAACGGGAAATATAAGCCAAATCAAATTTAACCTGACGAAAAACTTTAACAGTGTTTTTAAAGTTCTCTTTCGTCTCCCCGGGGAAACCAACGATAACATCAGTAGTTATAGCTATACCTGGACGAGCTTTTCTAACTTTAGAAATCAAATCTAAAAAATGCTTGACACTATAACGGCGATTCATGGCTTGTAGAATTTTATCATCCCCTGATTGAAGGGCTAAATGTAAATGTGGACAAATTTTTTTATAAGAACCAATAACTTTTATCAACGCCGAACTAACATCTTTAGGATGGCTGGAAGAAAATCTTAGCCAAAAATCACCTTTCATCTTAGCTATTTTTTCTAAAAGCTTGGGAAAATCATAAAATTTACTCTTATAGCTATTAACGTTCTGAGCGATGAGCGTAATTTCTTTATATCCAGATTCAAGTAATTTTTTTACTTCCTTGATAATATCTTGAGCCGGACGATAAACCTCTCGACCGCGAGCATAAGGTACAACACAAAAAGAGCAAAAATTATTGCAACCATTGCCAATTGGTACGAAGGCACTAAAATTACTTTGATATTGAGGTAAAATGGTCAAATATTTTTCTCCCTGCATTAAACGCACTTCATCCAAACTTAATTTGCTTTTCAAGAGACGTCCAGAAATAAGTTTTAGTATATCAGGTATAGCATTAATAGGCATAAATAAATCAACTTGAGAAGCCAAGCGATTCTTGACATCTTGACGTTGGCTTAAACAACCGGTTATCACTATTTTAACTAATTTATTACTTTTTCTTATCTTATGGACTAAACTATAAACTCGATCTTCAGCTGACTGCCTAATACCGCAAGTATTAATAATTATCAAGCTAACTTTATTTAAGTTAAAATTCTCTTTAAATCCTTGTTTATTTAAAAACCCTCTCAGTCTATCGCTATCGGAATAATTCATTTGACAGCCAAAAGTTATTATATGGTAGTTTTTATTCATAATTATACTTTAATAAAGAATAAAGACCGAAATTATTATTTATTTTTTCTATTAATTCTATTCTTAAATTATATTTAGGTAATTTTCTATTATTTAAATAATCTACATCATCTTCGTTTAAATAAAAATTATAATAATAAATCGAATAATACTCTGCCAGTTTGCTAACGGCCGCTAGAATTTCTTCGTTGGAAATAACTCCCATAATAACACGCCTTTGCGGAAAAATAAATTTATCGTGATATTTAGTAATAATTATTCCCTCCGGTTCGGTTAAGGTAAAAACTCTTTCCATATATTCTTTTTCCCTCACATTATTATAATACAAACGCGACAAGCCTTCTTCTGAACCATATAAAACAAAATTTAGACTAATAATAGCAAACAAAATCAAGATTAAAATTTGAACAGCATTAATTAGCTTCTTGCTTCCTGAAGATAAAAATTTTTTAAAAGATAATATTAAAGCGCGACTAAAGCGAACTACGGCTAAAGCGGCTATTGGTATCATCATTAAATAAATCGGTAACCAATACCGAGTATATGAGTTGCCAATAGTAAAACGGCTGGGATCAGGATTATCATTAAACTCCCAGCTACCGTAATAAAAAATAAGTACAATGCTAATAACAGTAAATATCAAAAAATAAACTAAATATTTTTTTTGTGGTCGATAAATATTAATCAATAAAATAATTAAAGTTCCCAACAAAAAAACAATTGATAAAAAAGGGAACATTTCCCAAATATAATGTCCGGCCATTTCTAAAGACTGCTCAAAATCAAAGCCGAAATAAAAAATATTATGATAGATCTGGGTTAGATGAGTTATTACCCCCTGCCCCTTGAAAATAGATTCAATTATTCCTGAACCAGCTTGAGAAATATCATCTAATGACCTATTCATTTCATTATAACCACTATAAAACGGGGCGGAATAGAGTAATTGGTTAAAGTAAATATTAGGTAAAATTGCTAAAAAAAAGCCACTTATCATCAAAATACATTTAGTTATGCTAAAACGCTTGATATAAAAAATCCAGGCAATAAAAAGAGCGGGAATCAGCCAAATAAGCTCCGAAGTCCTGGTAATGGACGCTAATCCGAAAAAAAAGCCACTCAAAAAAGCCAGAGCTATTTTCAACCATTTATCCTTAGAAAGTCGGAAGGTAAGAAATCTGTTTTTAATTTTATTCAAGCTCTCTTCTTTTTTTAAATTTTTTTCTTTAATCTTTAACCAAGAAGTCTCTTTCTTATTTGATCTAACAGATAGCACTAAAAGATAAATCCCAAAAAGTAAAAGAACTATAAATAAAACGTTATGGAACAAGCTACGAACCGTATAATAGATATAAACCGGGAAAAACGCCAATAAAAAAGAGGAAATAACAGCTAAGCGCCGAGAAAAAATCTCTTTGACTAAAAAATAAAAAATAATAATACCTAAAGCAGCCAAAAAAGGAGTTAAAAAAGGAATAGCTCCAAGCCCTAAAACCATCCCTAAACTGCCATAGATTAGAATAATGCCTAAAAAACTAACTGGTTTCAACCAGCCAAAATCACTCCTAAAACTACGAGGCATCACTATATTATCTCCTATAAGAGCAGCTGATTCAAAATAAGCTAAACCCTTTCCCTCGCTAAAACGACGGGCAAAAAAATAATTAGCCGCTTCATCCGGCGATGTCCATTTAGCATAGTCTGATTCTTGAGTTAAATAATTAAAACTGGAAGTACCAATAAAAAAAACTACAGCCAAAATAAAAATGATAAGCAAATTCCAATTTAATTTCATTTTATTTTTCATCAATTTAATGTTAGCCGAAATTGCCAATTTTAGCAAGAATTTGCTATTATTATATAATAACCGTTAATTTAATATCTGGCGACAGAAACTAATATGAAAACAAAGAGTTGGAGTGCAATTATTTTAAGTTTGATTATCTTCTTTTCCGCCGCTATTTACTATATCTATGCTTTGAACTTAATTGGAATTTTAATATCCCTAATTTTGGCTATTACTGCTTTCATTGTCTTAAGAAAAATCCGGCTTCTACCGACAGAAAAAAAACAAAACCAAATAAAAGAAGAGTTGAAAAAACCACTTGCTAATAAATGGGGGGTTCTAACTATTGCAAGTTATTTTTTATTTTTAGGAGCAGCTTTCTTAGAATTGTTATCAGCGATATCTTCCTTATCCTTAATTTCTCCCTGGGAAGCAGTTAATAAAGAATTCTTTCTATTCTATACTCTTTCTTTGATTCTTCTCTTTATTATCATATCACGACAATTTGTTAATAAGAAACAAAGCCTAATTTTATTTTCCATTCATTTATTCCTCAGTTTTTCGATAGCAGCTATTGTCTATAAAATAGGTTATGGCTTTGATCCTTTTATTCATCAAGCGACCATGGAAATGATCGCAAAAAATGGTTTCATTACGCCAAAAACACCTTATTATTTAGGCCAATACGGCTTATTAATAACAATTCATAAACTAACTGGAATTTCTCTATATTTTCTTAACAAATTTTTAGTTCCAATAGTAGCCGCTTTAATAATTCCTGGATTAACTTTTGATTTAATAAAGAAAAACTTGGAGAAAGACATTTATCAAACCGCCTCTTCTTGGTTTAGTATCCTTTTAGCCGCTAGTTTTAGTTTCTCTCTTTTTATTGTTACTACTCCCCAAAATTTAAGCTATTTATTTTTATTCATGGCTGTTTTTGCCGGATTAAGCGATAAATCCCCCTTCAGAACTATCATATTTTCTTTGGCAGCAGCTGCTATCCATCCTATCTCCGGCATCCCGGCCTTAATATGGAGTTTGTGGTTAATCTTTAAAAAATATCAAAATAAACTAAAAGGGGAATGGCAAAAAATAATTTCTGCCAGTATATTAACGGCCGGCTCTCTGATTATTCCTTTCGCCCTATTTATTACCAGCGGTGCTAAACAAAGTAACATAAAATTATCTTTGCTAAATATTACTGCCCCGATTAAGGAAATATTTTCCTTAAAGTACGCTGGATCAGAAAATTGGCTATTGAATGCTATTTATCTGTTATACTATCAATACAAATTCATTATTTTAGCTCTAATCGCCACCGGCGTATTTTTATTCTTCAAAAATAAATTGATTTTAAAAGGCAAAGCAGAAAAAAATTATGCTTGGCGCGGACTTTTAAGCATTATTTTATCTTTGTTAGCAGCCTTTATTTTGAGTTCGCAAATTAATTTTCAAGAACTTATTGCTTACGAACAAGACAGTTTTGCCCGCAGAATCCTGACAATTATTCTTATTTTTTCCTCACCCTTTTTAATATCAGCTATTTACTGGCTGGTGGCAAAAATAAAATCATTTCAAAGTTCAGCTATTAAAATTATTTGGTCAGCCCTAGCTATATTTTTTATAAGCTCATCTTTATATCTGGCATATCCCCGATTTGACAAATATTTTAATTCGCGTGGTTATAGCACCGGAGAACTGGACATAGAAGCGGTTAACTTGATAAACGAACTGGCTGAAGACAAATACATAGTTTTAGCCAATCAGCAAATTTCCGCCGCCGCTTTAAAAACTTTCGGCTTTGATAATTATTATTCCAGCCACCAAGGACCACTTTATTTTTATCCTATACCAACCGGGGGGATCTTATACCAATATTACCTAGATATGGTTTATAAAAATCCTGATAAAATTACTATGCAAAAAGCAATGGCGCTTACCGGGACAAAAGAAGCTTATTTAGTGATAAACAAATATTGGCATGATAGTAGTAAAATAATAAAAGCCGCTAAGCTAAGCGCTAATAGCTGGCAGGAATTGGGTAATAATGATATTTTTATCTTTAAGTATAAATAATAATTCAAAATTTAACTGCCTTTTATAAAAACAAAGTTACCTTAAAGGTAACCTTATTTTTTATTTTTAAACATTGAACTTATCTTTTAATTCCGGCTTTCTTTATAATCCCATATCGGACCAACCGCAATCACTTTATTATCTCCTGACTTATGAACAATTGCTAATAACTTTAATTTGTTCAAATCTTGAATTAAAGTCTTTTTTCCTTCTGGAAAATAGAGTCGCAAAATCTTATCATTATTATCTAAATCGTCAACTGTGTACTTTTTTGCAAAATCTCTTATCCTTTCACTGTCCTTTTCATTTAAAATTTCTCCGGATAGCTCTTTAACAATAATTTCTTTTATCATATTCAAATCTTCATCTATGGTTTTAATAATCTGAGAGGCTAAATTAATTTCCTTATCTAGCCCCAAAGCGAAAAACATCTGCGTCATCATATCGTTAGTAGCGATAAGTTCGTTGATAAGCGGTAAATTTGGCTCTACATAAACATTTTCATCATAAGTGGAAAAATTGCCTAAAGTCTGGCCTTCAAAAATTGGAGTGAGAGAAAATTCATCAAGTGGCAACTGTAAATTTATCCAAGCGGAAACCGCAGCATTAATATTTTTTCTCTGCCATTTTTCTGATTTAGTAAATATTGGTAATTCCACCGGCTGTAAAGATGTAATTGATTCCATCAAGCTGATAGTGGACCAATAATTGGAAGTATGCCACAAACCATCGCGATTTAATTGGTCTATTAAAATTGAAGATTCTCGATCATAATTTATATAATTAGTATTTTCAGCAAAAATTTCATCATTAGACATTGATATCACTAAGTTTGCTATATCCAAAGAAAAGCCATTACAACGAACTACTTGCTTATTAAGCTCACAAGCGGTCAAATTTCTAGGTCTAGCTTCTTGACCTTGATATTTTCCCACTGCCGGCCAAATTAAGCGGTTAAAAATATAATTATTAGGCCAATATGCCCCGGTTAACATTTTAAACCCTAATAATTTTTTATTATCCGGTTTATCTTTATCTATCGCTCCTCTAATAGCTGGAAAATTATAAGTTAAAAGTTCACTTTTTAACTTCTCTAAATTAGCCATGGCTTCAGCATTTTGATCATCAAACAACTCTTCTACTTCATAATCTTCACCAAAAGCTTTTATTAAAGCATCGCGGAAATCAACATAATCTACTTCCTCTCTCAACCCTTGAAAAAAGGCCATTAGTTTATATATCATTGCCCAACGGCTTTTTAAGTTAGACCGGCTGGAAAAATCTGAAGAGATTAAGCTGGCAGCAATCATACTTAAACGCCAATCTTCTTGATCTAAAAGACAATCAGGGCAGGTATCATTTCTATATTCTAAAGGGAAGACAGAATTGAGCCACTTGGCGGCTAAATAAAAATTATTTAATTTAGCGTCCGCTTTATATTCTTTAGGTACAGCGAACTCCTTATAATCGCGCATATATAATAAATTAGGCGACTTGGCAGTTTCTTTGCCTAATCTAATAAGCTGAACTTCCTTTAAAATATCATCGCGTAAATAAGAAGGTGGGTTAAAATAAAATTTTTCTACATCTCCTTCGCTGAATTTAGTCCTATCTTCAATTGCCCCTTTGCTAGCAATTTGTTCCGCTGCTGGTTGAAGTAATTCTAAAGAAACAGAAAAAAAAGCCATTTCCATACGTTGACCTTCAAGTATGGCATCATTAATATTACCAATAGATGCTAAACGTGATTCATATCTATTTTTAGCAATCTCATAAAGCTCTTTATTTATAGCCCATAAATTATCATAAAAAACACTTTCTTCTATACCTTTGAATACTTGTTTTATCATATTTTGATAATAATAAATCAAAAAATCACTAGTAATAAGAAAAGGGACTTGTTTCTCTTCTAAACGCTTATAAATTCCATAAAAATCATTCACTTCGTTCTGCCAAGGATTTTCTAATATGGCAAAACCAAAATTATTTAAATCAATAATAACAGAATCCAAATTTATTTTTCTAGAAAGATCATAATAATTCATTCCTTCTATCTTAATATTTATCGGTAATTCATAATTATTAACATTTGTTTCTATATTATTATCTGGTACTTGATAAAAATCGGAAAATGATAAATACTCAATATCTAAATTGTCTAAATTAATCGATTCGGTGGGGATTGTATCCTTATCATTCTCTCCGTTTAAATTAGGCAAACTGCTATCCTGTTTATTTTCGTCTTCTTTAGTTTCAAGCTCTATTGGTTTTATATTGTCATTATAGCGGTTAATTATTATGATGATAGCAACAATAAAAGCGATCACAGACAAAACAAGCCCGACTATCAATAAAATGCGTTTTATTCTATTCTGCTTTGGAGAATATAAATTATCATATTGAGGATTATTGTCACCACCGTCAGTTATTATTGTCGGCTCTTCTGAAAACATAAAATTATTTTAAATATTTTTTATTATCTAAATGCTCTTGATAAGTTAAGGCGTAATAAATATTCTTACCATCTAAACTGGTTAAAAAATAATTATAATCAGTTTTAATAGGATATACAGCTGCTTCTATCGCTTTTAAACCAGGGTTACAAATAGGTGTTGGGGGCAAACCTTTATATTTATAACTGTTATAAGGGGTATCAACTTGTAATTCAAGACCACTATGGCTAGGATTATTGTCGTTAAACCAATAAGACAAGGTAGCATCTGATTCCAATGCCTGGCCGATTTCAAGTCTCTTCCAAAAAATATCAGATACTATTCGGGCAGCACGGTTTTCCAAATCCTTATAATCAATCGGGGCCTCTTTTTCTATCAGAGAAGCTATAATAATAACTTCGTAAATATTTTTCTCCTGGCGTTCTATTTCTTCTCTTAATTCCGGTGTCAATTTGCGATCAAAATTATCTAACATTTTAACAACTAAATCCTCGGCTGAAGCATCAGGAAATACGCGATAAGTATCTGGAAACAGAAATCCTTCCAAACCATAATGCTTAGGTTTAGAAGTTAAAAAATCAAAATCGTCGGAAAAATCTAAAGGCCAATTTTCAAAATTATCATCAATATAATTAAGTTTGGCTCTACCAGCTACTTTTTCAAATTCTAATTTTTTCCAACCCAAATCTTCTAAATAAGCAGCGATATCTTCTAAAGTCCAACCTTCTAAAATACGGATTATTTTTTCTTCTTTATATATAATTGGACTGGGCTCTCGTTGGCCTTCCCTTTCTTCTATCAAAGCGACTATAAATCCTGGCAAATATTCTTTATTATTTTTAATGATATTATGATAAATAAAACGGCTAAAGATTAAACCAATAAACAGAAAAAAAATTAATATGACAAGCCAAAGCGGTAAAATTTTATATATTTTCATTTAGTTAAACAATTATTTTTTATTTTATTCTTCTTAGCTTTTAAGGCTGAAGCACGAGCAATCATTTCGGAACTAGCCCTTATTTTCTTCCCTAAACCATCAACCATTCTAATCCCTAATTCCTGACAAACAAAAAACTCAGGTACATCATTAATATTCTTCCTATCGCCACCGTTAGCAAATATATCCGGACACACTTTTACCAAAGAACGACAAACGGTCTTATCCTTGTCAATTGATAGAAAAACTTCATCTACATCGCGAAGAGCACTGATTATTCGTAAACGGTCTTTTTCTGGCATAAAAGATACGCTTCCTTTTAATTTAACTTGATAATCGCTATTCACTATCGCTACTAATTTGTCTCCTAATTTTTTTGCCTTCTCAATCATTTCTAAATGGCCAATATGGAGAGGATTAAAATAACCAGAAACAGCAACTACAATCAATTTTTTTTTATTTTTTCTCTTCTGGCAATTAGGCATATAAAACTTTATTATTTAATAACAGTTATAGTTTTATTATAGCAAAAATAACATAAATTAAAAAATAAGTTAAAACAAAAGCTCGCCGGTCAGCGAGCTTCTGTAAAATATTTTTTTACTTATTTTACATCATTCCCGGCATTCCGCTCATATCTGGAGCGCCCTGGTAATGATCATTATTTTTATCTTCAGGTTTATCAGCTATAACAGCTTCAATCGTCAAAAACATCATAGCGGCTGAAGCAGCATTTTCTAAAGCTGACCTTACCACTTTAGTAGGGTCTACTATCCCCTCTTTTACCATATCCACAAATTCGCCATTAGCAGCATCATAGCCAATAACTGAATCGCCTTTCTTATTTTCCTCTATGATCCTTTGGAAAATCAAGGAGCCGTCAACACCGGCGTTATAAGCGATTATTTTAATCGGCTCTAAAATAGATTGATTTATAATTCTTTCCCCTACTGAAATTTTACTATTTTGATTTTTTATCTCATCTTCAAAGCCAACAAAATTTTTACCATAACAAGCAGTCAAAAGAGACAGACTGCCACCGGGAACGATTCCTTCTTCCACTGCCGCCTTAGTAGCGTTTAAAGCATCTTCAATCCTGAATTTTTTTTCTTTCATCTCTGTTTCAGTAGCAGCACCGACTTTAATAACTGCTACGCCACCAACTAATTTAGCCAAGCGCTCCTGCAATTTTTCTTTGTCAAAATCAGAATCAGCCAGCTCTTTTTCTTTTTTAATCGTTTCTATCCTAAGCTTTATTTCCTTTTCATCGCCTTTACCGTCAACAATAGTAGTATTATCTTTGGAAGAAACTACTTTCCTAGCTTGACCTAAATCAGATAATTCTGCTTTATCTAGCTTTAAGCCGACTTCCTCGCTGACAAGACGAGCACCGGTTAAAATTGCTATATCTTCCAACATAGCTTTACGGCGATCACCAAATCCGGGTGCTTTGATTCCTAAAACATTAAAAGTGCCTCGCAATTTATTAACCACAAAAGTAGCCAGAGCTTCACCTTCTATATCCTCGGCAATAATAACTAAATCTTTCTTCCCTGACTGAACTGCTTTTTCCAAAATCGGCAGAACTTCCTGCACAGATGAGATTTTTTTATCAGTAATTAAAATATAGGGGTCGCTCATTTCTGCTTTCATAGTATCCTGGTTGGTAATCATATATGGAGAGATATAACCTTTATCAAACTGCATACCTTCCACCACTTCTTTTTCAATGCCAAAAGACTGGCCCTCCTCCACGGTAATGACTCCCTCTTTACCAACGCTATCCATCGCCTCGGCTATTATTTTACCTATTTCTTTATCATTAGCAGAAATAGAAGCAACCTGAGCAATTTCTTCTTGGGAAAAAATCTGTTTTGACATTTTTTTCAATTCGTTGACTATTTGCGCCACTCTCTTTTCCACACCTTTTCTAATTTCAATCGGGTTAACACCGGCTGAAACTAATTTTAAGCCGTTATTTATAATGGCTTGCGCCAAAACAGCGGCGGTAGTTGTGCCATCACCGGCTGAATCATTAGTCTTGGCAGCTGCTTCTTTAATAATTTCCGCACCAATATTCTCAAATTTGTCTTCCAACTCTATTGCTTTAGCCACAGTTACTCCATCCTTTGTAATAGTGGGAGCACCGTAGCCCTTATCTATCACTACGTTTCTACCTTTAGGGCCTAGAGTTACTTTAACGGCATTAGCTAGCTGATCTGCCCCTCTCTTTAAAGATAATCTAGCTTTTTCATTAAAAATTATTTGTTTAGGCATATATTTTTTTATTAATTAATTTATTTTTTTATTCTAAAATAGCAACTATATCACTTTCATTTAAAACTAGATAATCTTCACCATCAATTTTTATCTCGTCCGGCGAATATTTTTTGAATATTACTTTATCACCAGCTTTAACGCTTATGGCCATAGTTTGACCGTTTTCCAAAATTTTACCCGGACCGCAGGCGATAACCTCACCCTTTTCCGGCTTTTCTTTATCCATGGTATCAGGTAAGACAATACCTGATTTAGTGGTTTCCTCTTGCTTGAGAGGTTTCAAAATTACATTGTTTGATAATGGTTTTAATTTCATATTTTTGACTTAAATTAAATATTTTTTATTAGCAATCAAGACCACTGACTGCTAATTCTGTTAATATTTTAATCTTTTGTTATTTCTCTGTCAAGACCCGGAACAAGGGGTTTATTAAACTAAAAATTTCAGGTAAAATAAAGTTATAAATAAAAATATGACTATACTACAATCAATAATTCTAGGAATTATCGAAGGTATAACTGAATTCTTGCCAATTTCTTCTACCGCTCATTTAATAATCACCTCTTCCTGGCTTAAACTAGAAGAAACTGAATTTCTAAAAAATTTCCTAATCTCTATTCAACTAGGCGCTATTTTATCTGTAGCAGTTTTATATTGCAAAAAAATTATAAAAAATCCAAAACTAATACTTAAAATAGTAACTGCTTTTATTCCTACTGCTATTATCGGGCTTTTGGCCTATAAACTTATAAAAAACGTATTTATGGAAAATCTGCTTATTATTGCTACTGCTTTAATTTTAGGTGGTTTTGTTTTAATAATACTAGAAAAAAGATTTGAAATAAAAAAAGAAAAAAGATTAGAAGAAATAAAAATAAATACAGGAAATGGTAATATTGAAAAGACTTTAAATGATATTAGCTACCGACAATCAGCTTTAATTGGTATATTCCAGTCTCTGGCTGTTATTCCCGGAATATCGCGTTCAGCTGCCACTATTATGGGGGGCTTATCTTTGGGGATTAACCGAAAAAATATTGTAGAATTTTCTTTCCTGTTGGCTCTCCCCACTATGCTGGCTGCTACTGCTTTTAATCTTTATAAATCTCCTCTGATTATTAATCAAGAGAAAATAATTATTTGGCTAATAGGTTTTATTGTTGCCTTTATCACCGCTATTTTAGGAATTAAATTCTTCCTGAAATTTATTCAAAAAAATAACTTTTCTCCTTTTGGCTGGTATAGGATAATTATTGGCTTAGTAGTTCTAGCTTATCTATTTATTTAATGCTTCATTGTAAACTACTACTTATTCTTTAATCTTCTCCATTTATTAAGAGCTTTTTCCCTAGCAAGTGCAGTCTCTAATTTAATAGCCACTGCTGACAAATCATAGTGATCTGATTTTTCCGCCTTTTCTTTTTCTTCTTCCGCTTTTTTTCTAGCCGCTATTACTTTACTCTCATCAAGCTCAAAAGCCCTCTCGGCTGTATCAGCCAAAATCACTATCTTGTTTCTCAACACCTCAATAAAACCGCCGGAAATAGACATGATTTCTATATCGCCAGTTTCAATCTTAGCTTCAATGACTCCAGGCTTTAAGATAGAGACTAAAGGGATATGGTTAGGTAAAACCGTAATTTCACCGGCCTTAGTAGGAATTGTTACTTGTAATACCATTTTCTTTAAAACCACTTTCTCTAAAGTAACAATCTCAAATTTTATTGTTTTTTTATCAGCCATAAATAATAATATTATTCACTCTTTACTTCTTCAATTCCGCCTTTCATATAAAAATCGTCCTCTGATTTTTTATCGTGCAGACCATCAAGTATTTCCTTAAATCCTTTGATAGTGTTTTTTAACTTAACATATTTTCCTGGACGGCTGGTAAAGGCTTCAGCAACAAAAAAAGGCTGGGATAAGAATCGCTGTATCTTTCTGGCCCGAGCTACTATAATTTTATCTTCTGGTGATAATTCTTCCATACCTAAAATAGCAATTATATCCTGCAGATCTTTATATCTCTGCAATATTTTCTGCACTCCCCTAGCTACTTCGTAATGCTCTTTGCCTACAACCTTAGGATCTAAAATAACAGAAGAAGAATCAAGAGGATCAACTGCCGGATATATGCCTAATTCTGATAAAGAACGGGCTAAAACAACTGTTGAATCTAAATGCCCAAAAGTAGTAGCCGGCGCCGGATCAGTTAAATCGTCGGCCGGAACATAAACAGCTTGAATGGAAGTAATTGATCCTTTTTTAGTTGAAGTGATACGCTCCTGTAATTCACCCATTTCCGTAGATAATGTCGGCTGGTAACCGACAGCCGAAGGCATACGCCCTAAAAGCGCTGATACTTCTGAACCAGCTTGGGTAAAACGAAAAATATTATCAACAAAAAATAAAACATCTTGATTTTTTTCATCGCGAAAATACTCGGCAATAGAAAGACCGGTCAAGGCAACTCGGGCACGAGCCCCCGGTGGCTCGTTCATTTGGCCGAAAACCATAGATACTTTGTCTAAAACGCCGCTATCTTTAAATTCATTATAAAGATCATTGCCTTCACGGGTTCTTTCACCAACACCGGCAAAAACTGAATAGCCACCGTGCTGAGAAGCAATATTATGGATAAGCTCTTGAATAACAACGGTTTTGCCAACACCGGCGCCACCGAACATTCCCACTTTTCCCCCTTTAATTATCGGACAAATAAGATCAATTACTTTAATACCGGTTTCTAAAATTTCTATATTATCAGACTGATCAATAAACTTGGGCGCTGAACGATGAATACTATATCTTTTTTCAGTCTTAGGGGTTTCACCACCATCAACTGTTTCCCCTAATACATTAAAAATCCGGCCTAAAGTCTTCTCACCTACTGGCACACTAATAGAAGTGCCCGTATCTTTTACTTCATCACCACGACGCAGGCCATCGGTTGAACCCATCGCTACTGCCCTTATTAAGTTAGAGCCAATATGCTGCTCTACTTCCAAAATTAATTTTTTGTCTTCAAGTTTAATTTCTAAAGCATTGTAAATTTCCGGAAGATGATTAGCAAAATAAACATCAACTACTACGCCAATAACCTGTCTAATGCTGCCAATATTGTTTTTTTTATCAGTCATATTTTTAAATTTTATTAATTTTCCAAAGCGTTGGCTCCAGCGCTTATTTCCGCTATTTCCGCGGTAATGCCGGCCTGTCTAGCCTTGTTATAAAATAAAGTTAATTCTTTTACCATATCAGTAGCGGCCTCGGTTGCCTGATGCATAGCTGACATTCTGGCACTATGTTCGGAAGCGTTAGCTTCAAGTAAAGCCTGATAAATTTGAACTGCTAATAGACGCGGAATCATCTTATCAAGCACTTCTTCTGGGTTAGGCTCAAATATATATTCACAACCAGATATGGGATCTAAATGCTTTCTTTCTTTTTCGTTTAAAAGTTCCTTATCAACGCTTACCTTGGGGTCAGCTACTATGCCTAAATACTCGTCTTCAGTGTTAATATCAATCGGCAAAAGTTGCTTTATGCGCGGTATTTGCTTAATAGCGCTGACAAAATCAGTATAAGCAACAAAAATTTTGTCATAACGACCATTTAAAAAATCGGCAATCACTAAATTCACTATTGCTTCAACTTCGTTTGTTCCAATATCGGTTAATAGGTCGCTTTTAGGAAAT
The DNA here is from genome assembly GCA_964431235.1 of uncultured Gammaproteobacteria bacterium. Lineage (GTDB taxonomy): Bacteria > Patescibacteriota > Patescibacteriia > Patescibacteriales > UBA12465 > UBA12465. Next base: position 18,001 of record CAYSJA010000012.1, on the reverse strand, counting down.
TCGGCTGCTACTTGATATTCCTGGCCATAAACAACCTCGCCTTTTTTTCCTATTAGGATAAACTCTACTGCAACATCGCTATATTTTTTAATAGAATCTTTTACTTTATTTATAATAGCAGAATTATAACCGCCACACATGCCGCGATTGGAAGTTATTAAAATTATTGCCACTTTCTTAGTTTCTGATTTCTTAATTAAAAGCGGATATAGAGTATTTTTATCCTGATTTTTTATATTTTTTGACAAATGCAAAACCGTCTCCCAACTTAGATTAGCATAAGTTCTGGTTTTTAAAACCGCTTCAATCGCTTTTCTCATTTTAACTGCCGCTACCATTTCCATAGCCCTGGTAATTTTTTTAGTATTAGTAATAGATCTGATACGGCGAGATATTTCTTTGGTTTTAGCCATACTAACTTAAATAATCAAGAGTTTCTTTATAATTATTAATAACTTTCTTTAAAATTTCTTCTATCTCTTCATTTAAATCCTGCTTATCAGCAATAATTTTATTTAAATCACTATTAATATCGACGTATTTATATAATCCGACTTCAAATTCTTGAATTTTATCAACTGGAACATTATCTAAAAAACCGTTTATAAGAGCGTAATAAATCAAAATTTGTTTATAAACCGGCAAAGGTTGATATTGATCCTGCTTAAAAACTTCATATAAGCGTTTACCTCTTTCTAGTTTACGGCTGGTATCTTCATCTAAATCAGAGCCGAATTGAGCAAAGGCGGCTAATTCCCTAAATTGGGCCGCTTCCAAACGCATCCGGCCGGCAACTTTCTTCATCGCTTTTATTTGTGCGCTAGAGCCAACACGAGATACTGACAAACCAGCATTAATAGCCGGGCGATTACCTTTATAAAACATATCCGGTTCCAAAAAAATTTGTCCATCAGTAATAGATATGACATTAGTAGGAATATAGGCGGAAATATCTCCGGCCTGAGTTTCAATAATTGGTAAAGCAGTAATTGATCCGCCGCCATTATCCTTATTTAATTTGCAAGCTCTTTCTAATAAGCGAGAATGGAGATAAAAGACATCTCCGGGATAAGCTTCGCGTCCCGGCGGACGGCGAAGTAAAAGAGAAATTTCCCGATAAGCAACCGCATGCTTGGATAAATCATCATAAACTATCAAAACATCTTCACCTTTAGCTAAAAAATATTCAGCCATAGCACAACCGGCATAAGGAGCTATATATAATAAAGAAGCCGGACTGGAAGCTCCAGCCAAAACTATAGTAGTATAATCCATAGCTCCCGCCTCCTCTAATTTTTTAACAATAGCTGATATTTTTGATTCTTTCTGACCTATTGCCACATAAATACATTTTACGTTTTCTTTTTTCTGATTAATAATAGTATCAATCGCCAAAGCGGTTTTCCCAATTTGGCGATCACCGATAATAAGTTCTCTCTGCCCTCTGCCTATCGGCACCATGGCGTCTACTGCTTTAATACCAGTTTGAAGGGGCTTATTAACTGATTCTCTAGTAATGACACCAGGAGCAATTTTTTCTACTGGATAAAATTCTTTAACTTCCAATTTACCTTTATCATCTAACGCTTTACCTAGAGGATTAACAACCCGGCCACATAAAATTTCTCCGACTGGTACACTTAAAATCTTTTTAGTGCAAACTACTTCATCGCCTTCTTTAATAAACCTATGCTCTCCTAAAATAATGGCACCTACTAAATTTTCTTCTAGATTCAAGGTCACTCCGGCTACTTCGCCTGCTTGTGATTTAAACATTAAAATTTCGCTCATCATTGCTTCTTGTAAACCAGAAATTAGAGCAATACCATCTGCTATTTTTAAAACGCGTCCTACGCTCTGTTCTTTAAGTTCAGACTTAAAGCCGGCTATCTGACGCTTTAACTCTTCAACTATAAAATCTTTTGTATTTGACATATTTTTAATTAATTATCAAGCTGTTTTTGAAAGTATAATAAATTTTGCTTCAAACTACCGTCTATCACCTTATCATTATAGCGAATAATAAATCCGCCAATAATATCTGGTTTTATTCTTTCCTTAATTCTTACATTCTTGACGCCTGATTTCCGCTTTAAATAAAGTTTTATCAACTCATCTGACTCTTCAGCTAAAACTCGGGCGCTTGTCAATTCTATTTCCAATTCTCCTTTTTCCACCCTTATTATTTTTTCAAGCTGAAAAATAATTTCATTTGCTTTGTTAATATCATTATTTTTAGCTAAAAAATTTACAAAATCAATTAATAAAATCTTTGCCTCATCTTTACTTTTTTTCTCTAGAAGCTCGTATAACCCACGAGCATATTGTTGAGCGTTTATTTTCATATTAAGGCAATTCTTTAATTATTTTCTCTATAACCTTTTTATCCTTTTCGCTATCCATTCTCTCTCGTAAAAATTTTTCCAGACTCAACACCAATAACTGTGAAACCTCTGTTTTTACTTCCGAGATTAAAGCCAGTTTTTCTCGTTTTATCTTTTCGGTTTCTTGAGCACTCTGTTTTTTGATATCATCTTGCGCCTTATTAACTATTTCTTGATATCTAGTTTCCGCTTTTTTTTGTGCTTCTTCAATTATACCGCTAGCGTTACGTCGCGATTCAGCGATAATTTCTTTACTTTCTTGGGTTGATTTCTGCAAGCGGTCTGTAGCTTCTTGGGCATCAGCCATACCTTTTTCTATTTTTTTCCGGCGCTCTTCTAAAATTTTAAATATTGGACGATAGGCAAAGCGCCATAGAATAAAAACTAAAATAAAAAAATTTATAAATTGAGCTAAAAGGATACGAATATCCAGCCCTAAAGCTTGTATTAGGCTATTCATATAATAAAGAAATAATTAAAAAAACAAAGTTATCTAACCCTTTATCTAAAGAGTTAGATCGTCATTATTTTTTAATATTAGCCAAAAAGAATAATTAAAGCAACGACTAAAGCATAAATAGCGGTTGATTCAGTAATTGCCATTGAAACAAACATAAGCGGTGTAATTTTTCCGCTTGCTTCTGGGTTTCTGCCGATAGCCTCTAACGCCTTAGAAGCAATAATACCCTCACCAAGACCAGGACCGATGGCACCTAAACCAACAGCGATGCCAGCGGCTAAATATTTACCTACTTGAATGTCCATAATTTTTTGAATTATTAATTATTTATTTTAAATTTTAATTATCACTCTATTTTTTTCTATGCCACCTTTTTTTCTACTTCCATTTCTGAAGCCATAGAAATAAAGACCAAAGTTAAAACAGAAAAAACAAAGGCTTGAACTACAGCTACTAAAAGTCCTAAAAATAAAAAGGGCAAGGGAATAAAGAATGGAGCTAAAAATAACATAACTGCGCCCAAAACTTCACCAGCAAAAATATTGCCAAATAAACGAAAAGATAAAGAAATAATCTTAGCAAATTCACTAACCAATTCCATTATACCTAAAAAAAATTTTAATGGACTACGAAAATTAAAAAAACGACCCAAATAAACAAAGGGGCCGCTAGCAATAATTGCAACTAATTGGACAGTTATAACTGTTATCATTGTCATCATGAATACCAACCCGTAATCAGAAATAATTGAACGAAAAAGTGGTATAATTTGTTCGCCGTTATTAAAGGTGACAGCCGCTTGCCCGGGGATATAGACTAATAAATTACAAATTAGAATAAAAAAGAACATAGTAGAAACTAAAGGAAAAACGCGTTCAGTTTTTTTACCTTTACCAATAATGGATTCTGTAAAATCATAAGCACCAACAATAGCCATTTCCACTACATTCTGTACCCTGCCCGGAATTATTTTTAAATTCGATCGCAAAATTAAAGCACCAATAATAAAAACCAAACAAACCCAAAAAAACCAAAACAAAGTATTGCTGATTGGCCAAGAACCAATATAAAAAAGCACCTCTGGTGCTAAAGAAATATTTAATCCCATACACCTTTAAAAATGATAAAATTTATTAAATTCGCCAAACCGTTTTATCGCGACTCTTTCTTCTTATGATTAATTAATTCTTGACGATATTTATCCATCATTTGATTTATCTTTTTAATCTTTTTAAACAATAATATATTAGTTACGACAAAAGCGACTAACACGCTACCTAAGAGTATCCAAGGATGAGTACTAAAAATTTTATCCAAAAACAAACCAATACCACCAAAAATTAATAAGGGCCCGAGAATAGAACCTAAACTATACATTGCGCTCGCAACTGCTATTTCTCTAATTGCTTTTTTATCCATTTTGTTAACAGATAATCAATAAAAAATTTATCTCTTTTCTAATATTTATATAAACTAGTCAACGAAAAAAGTCAAGACTGCCAATTTTACGACATTTGGTTTAAATCCCAAAAAGTTTTCTGGCGGTTATAGTGGTTTTTTCTGCTACTTTTTCTATTTTAATGCCTTTAATATCAGCTATCCGGTTAGCTACATATTGAACTAGAAGTGGCTCATTACGCTGCCCTCGATAAGGTTCAGGCGTCATATAAGGGGAATCGGTTTCTATCATAATCTTATCCAAAGGGGTTTTACGAATCAAATCATCCCAATTTTGGCTAAAAGTAATTAATCCGGTAAAAGAAATAAGTAATCCTAGATTGAAATATTTCCACGCCAAATCTTCGTTACCGGAAAAACAATGAAGAACTCCCCACGGCCTATCATTAGGTAATAGATGCCCATATTCTTTTTTAAAATCCTGCAACATGGCCATTAAATCATCATGGGCTTGGCGACAATGAATAATAACCGGCAAATCCAAACTGCGAGCTAAAAAAAGTTGGGTAGCAAAAACCTCCTGCTGTTTCTTCTTTAACAGGGAAACGTCTTTAGCTGAACCTAAATGATAATAATCAAGACCAATTTCACCAATAGCAACTACTTTCTCAAATTTAGCCAATTTTTCATAACTGCCGTAATCAAACTCTTCCGCTTTAGGCTTAAAACTATAATTACCGCTTTCATCCTGACTTTCAACTAAACCTTCTTGTAAGTGAATAGGGTGCAAGCCAATAGCTGCATAAACTCCTTTTTCATATTTATTGGCATAATTTAAAGCGCAGTTAGAAGTTTTAAATTGAGAACCAACAATTATCATCCAAATATTATTATCTAAAGAACGCCTAATGACTTCATCAGCGTCATCCTTAAAAGCAGCAAAATTTACATGGGTATGCGTATCTATTAACATGTTTTTTTACACTTAAAAAACGCGAAAAATCGCGTTTTTTATTATTCCATTCTAACTTATTCGGTTTTTCTTTCAAATTCACTAGCAGAATCATTTGTCTGATTATAGTCTTCTTCTTTTTTTTCTTGTTTAAAAGAAGCTTCTTCTGCATTTTCCGGAGTTTCTTCTGGTGCTACCGGCATTTCTGCTTTTGGTTGAATATTATTAAACTGATTATCAGGAACGGATTGCTTCTCTTCTTGAGTAGAATCTTTAATTCCCAATAATTTTTTAAACCAATTTGCCATAAAATTAATAGTTAATTATTAACTGTATATATTATAACATTAAAAAGAAAAAAGTCAATAAAAATAAGGTTAAACTAAAAATTAGATATCTAAATCAGTTAGAATATTTTTTTGCTTTTTAGCCAATCCTTTAGGAATTTTTACCTTTATCCTCACGTAATGATCACCTTGACCACGGCTATGTAAACAAACTATCCCTTTATCTTTTATCTTAAAAATCATACCTGGTTGTGTACCTTCAGGAATTTTTAATTTTATTGGCCCTTTTATAGTCTCTACTTCAATTTTATCCCCTAAAATCGCTTGCTTGACTGAAATTTCCTCTTCGGTTCTTATGTCATAGCCTTCGCGTTTAAATTTATTATGAGGTTGAATTTGTATTCTAAGATACAAATCTCCAACTGAAGCCCCTCTTTGACCGGCTTCTCCCTGACCACTTAATCTGATTGATTCACCGCTGTTTATTCCGGCTGGAACTTTAACTTTTAAATTAACTTGCTTTTTAAAAACACCTCTACCACCACACTTGGAACAGCTTTGGCTATAAATTTTACCTTCCCCGTTACATTTAGGACAAACATTCTTGGTTTGAATATTGCCTAAAATAGTTCTTTGCATTCTAATAATATAACCTGCTCCGCGGCAAGTTGAACAAGTTTCTACCTTAGCACCGGGTTCAACGCCTGTCCCTTGACAACGATCGCAAACTGTTTGTCTAGGAAAACTTATCTCTTTTTCCACACCAAAAGCTGCTTCTAAAAAATCTAATTTTAATATCATTTCTAAATCCCGGCCTGATGTTGGTTTTCTTGCCCGAGTTTTATCAGCCCCACCAAAACCAAAAATATCACCAAAACCGCCGAACATTTCGCTTAAATCTTCAAAATCAAAACCACCAGCATTTTGAAAGCCAGAAAAACCGCCCCAATTATTAGCACCTTGAAAACCGCCACTTCCACTAGCAGAAAAAGTAGTACCAAACTGATCATATTGCTTGCGCTTATTTTCATTGCCTAAAACCTGATAGGCTTCATTTACTTCCTTAAATTTTTCCGCATCTCCGCCCTTGTCCGGATGGTATTGATGAGCTTTTTTGCGGTAAGCGGCCTTAACTTCATCTTGACTGGCAGTTTTAGAAACACCCAATATATTATAATAGTCCTTGGACATAATCGGTTAATTTATTAATTCTATAAGCTGCCCCTCTTAAAAGCAGAGGGGCAGCTTATATAGAATAATTATTATTTGTCTTCTTCAACCTCGCCCTCAACAACTTCATCATCCGAGCTGTCCTTATCACTACTTTCTTTTTTATTTTTATCTTCATTTGTCTGCCCCTTATCTGCTTCAGCAGCAGATTCTTTTTGGTCTTGCTTTCCAGATTGCTGATACATGGAAGCACCGATTTTTTGGGCAACCGTATTTAATTCTTCCATTCTCTTTTTCATTTCTTCAATATTACCGCCATCCTTTGCCTTTTTTAAACTATCAATTTTTTCTTCTAATTCCTTCTTGTCCTCCGACTTAATTTTATCGCCAGACTCTTTCTTCATTTTTTCAGCAGTAAGGATAACTGCATCAGCTTGATTCTTAGTCTCTACTTCATCCTTTTTTTTCCTATCTTCTTCAGCGTGCATTTCCGCCTCTTTCTTCATTTTCTCTATTTCTTCCTTTGATAAACCAGAAGAGGCGGTAATTGTTATATTTTGCTGTTTATTGGTCGCTTTGTCAGTAGCAGAAACATTAAGTATACCGTTAGCATCAAGATCAAATTTGACCTCAATCTGTGGTACGCCACGTGGAGCAGATGGTATACCATCTAAAATAAAACGTCCTAAAGTCTTGTTGTCAGATGCCATCGACCTCTCGCCTTGGACTATATGAATTTCTACACTGGTCTGTCCATCAGCGGCCGTAGAGAATATCTGCGATTTAGAAGTAGGGATAGTGGTATTTTTCTCAATCAAAGGTGTAGCCACTCCACCCATGGTTTCAATCCCTAAAGTAAGTGGAATAACATCTAGAAGTAAAACATCTTTTACATCACCTTGTAATACGCCAGCTTGAACTGCCGCTCCCAAAGCAACCACTTCATCAGGATTAACATTTAAATTAGGTTGTTTATTAAAAAACTCCTTTACTTTTTTCTGCACTAAAGGCATACGTGTCATGCCTCCCACTAATAAAATTTCATTAATTTCTTCCTTTTTAAAACCAGAATCTTCAATCGCTTTCTGACAAGGATCGATAGTTTTATTCACTAAATCCATAACCAGGTCTTCCATTTTAGCCCGAGATAGCTTCATAACTAAATGTTTGGGGCCATTAGCATCAGTGGTGATAAAAGGTTGATTTATTTCAGTTTCTTGAGAAGTGGATAACTCTATTTTCGCTTTTTCTGCCGCCTCTTTAATGCGCTGCAAAGCTAAAGTATCCTGAGACAAATCTATACCCTGGTCGCGCTTGAATTCTTCAATAATCCAATTAATTATTTTTTGATCAAAATCTTCTCCCCCTAAATGCGTATCTCCATTTGTGGCCTTAACCTCTACCGTATCAGAAGAAATATCTAGAATAGAAACATCAAAAGTGCCGCCACCTAAATCATAGACTGCTATTTTTTGACCACTTTTCTTATCAAAACCATAAGCTAAAGCTGCTGCCGTTGGCTCATTGATAATACGCTTAACTTCTAAACCAGCTATCTGTCCAGCGTCTTTAGTTGCTTGGCGCTGCGAATCGTTGAAATAGGCGGGGACGGTAATAATAGCTTCAGTAATCTTTTCGCCCAATTTGGCCTCGGCATCAGATTTTAATTTAGCCAAAACCATGGCGGAAATTTCTTGAGGAGTATATTCCTTATCTCCCATTTTGACTTTCACACCTTCTCCGGCTTGAATAATCCTATAGGAAGAGGTTTTTAAGTCTCGCTGAACTTCATCTTCGTTAAAATGACGACCAATCAAACGTTTAGCTGCATACACAGTATTTTCCGAATTAATAACCGCTTGTCTTTTAGCAGCCGCTCCTACTATTCTCTCTCCGGTTTTAGAAATAGCAACCACAGACGGAGTTGTTCGATTGCCTTCAATGTTTTCTACTATTTTAGGAGAACCACCTTCCATGACAGCCATGGCAGAATTGGTTGTTCCCAAATCAATTCCTAAAATTTTTCCCATATTTTTTTTATTTTTAAATTAAATAATTAATTATTATCTGAAGTCTGGCCCTAGACAGGGCCAACTTTTCAAATAACAACTACTTTTTACTTTTAGCTTTAATCTTAATGGACTTCGGCCTAAGCTCCGGTGCCTTAGGAATATTGATTTTTAAAACCCCGTCTTCATTGACAGCACTGGCCTTTTCACCATTGACCTTGGTCGGCAAGGGGATGGAACGGAAGAAAGAACCGCGACGTATCTCTTTGCGGTAATAATTCTTGTCTTCTACTTCGCTCTTCTTTTCACTCTCGCCTTTTAGGCATAAAACATTGTTTTCAATGGAAATATCAACTTTTTCTGGATCAATCCCGGCTAACTGTGTTTCTACCACGATATTATTTTTGTCTTCGTACACATCAACCGCCGGAGTAAATCCAAACTGTTCGCCCCTGATAGAAGGTAACATGGACTCAGTAATTCTATCCATGTCGTCAAAATCTGAAAAAAAAGGGGTCCATTTTATAAGTGACATAGATTTTGTCCTCTTCTTATAAAACTTGCTTTAGCAAGTAGATATAAGAAAAGCTTGCTTAAATATATAAAAAATTTTTAAATAATTGTTGACTAATTTTTATTAGCTTTCTTTACCGTTACCTTAGCCGGTTTAACTACCCTTCCATTCAATTTATATCCGGGCATTATCTCCTTATCTACTAATTCACCCTCGCCATCTATAGCTTCCATAGTATTATGATCAAATTTTTCCCCGATAACTTTTATTTCCTCTATACCTTTGGCTGACAATATATCTTTGAATTGCTTAAGAACATGGCGCACACCTACTGCCCAAGCGCTATCCTTTTCTTTTTTATCCCAACCTTTTAAAGATAATTTTAAATGATCATAAATCGGTAATAAATCCTGTAAGAAATCAAAAATGGCATACTTTATAAATTCTTCCTTATCTTTAATAGTCTGTTTGATTAAATTTTGATAATCAGCTAAAGCCCGTAAATATTTATCTTTCCAGGAATTGCTATCGTTTTCTTTAACAAAAGAAAATCTTAGCTTTTTTTCGTTTTCTGTTTTAACTTCTTCCAAAAATATCTTTTTAGGCCGGCACCATATCTTATCATTTTTTAGATCTTGATAAACGACCAGTTCTTCTTTGCTTTCTGAATTAACAGCTTCACCTAAAACTAAATATTCATTACCTTTATAATGGCGATATATTCCTTTTTTTATCTTTGTCATAATTTTATGTAAATTTCTTTTTAATAAATCTTATTATGGACAAATTACGACTATAGTCCATTCTCATCGGTCCTAATATACCTAAGAGTCCGTGAGAATTCTGATATTTATATTTTACAAGCGCGGTGCTTAAAAAATTGCCGAAAGGGTTGTCTTCACCGATTAGTACAATCTCTCCTTCTTTCAAATCTTCAAAAATATCATCAATTATCTCTTCTAGACGATCAATAATACTGGAAACATCGCATACTGCCGTTGCCTGCTTAAATTCTGGCTGGGAAAATAAATTGGATAATCCAGTATAATATAAATCATTCTTATGAAAAGCCCAAAATACTGCACCATTAGCCAATTCAGCAATCACTTTAGCTGTTTTGCGAAAAGAAACCTCATCAAGATTAAACACTTCTTCTAATAATTTTTCTTCTGACTCTTTCAACCCCTTTTTCTTTTTATTGCTTGATAAATTAGATAAAAATAATTTATAAGCAAGTTCAGTCGGTACTCGGCCAGCGGAAGTATGCGGCTGATAAATATAACCTTCATCTTCAAGCTCCATCATTTCATTGCGTACTGTCGCTGGAGAAATATCCAGTTTATACCTATTCACCAGCATACCAGAAGAAACCGGTTGGGCATTCTTAACATACTCCTTAACTATTGTTTCTAGCAAAAATTGTTTGCGCTCGGAAATCATATTATTTAACAACTATCTCCCCTTAACAAAAACTCTATTATTTCTCTAGAATATATTATAAATAAAATTAGCACTCAAGTCAAGAGAGTGCTAAACACTAATAAAAATTGGTCTAAAGAAATTAAATAAAACTTATTAAATTATGCCTTTTTCACATCTTAAAGCATTAACTGGTTATATTCCTAATTCTTTTTTATAATCTAAATTTAACTGATAAATATCAGATGGCAAAAGACAAGAAGCAGAAAAATCTTGACGAAACCGATAATAGAAAGAATAATATTTAAAATAAAAATTATTAATAAAGATATCAGAAACCAAATGAACAGCTCCCGCTAAAGCTAAAGTAATTAGGGCAATTTTTATATTTTTTCTTTTTCTAAAAAACCAAGCTAAAATAAATAAAATCGGAAAATATTCCCAAGCATGGAAATAAAGCCGAATTTTATCGCTCAATAAGAAGTGTCGGCCTTCAAAAAAATATTGCAAGTTGAAAGTCGGACCAAAAACTAAAAAGTATTCTAAAACATGATCTACATCTATTAAAAATCCCCCCAAAATACCAAATATAAGACCAAGTTTGATATCATTAAAATAACGACCGATTAAATAACCGGTTAAAATCGCTAAGGTAAAATGAATTAACAAATGAAAAACCAAAGGCATATTCTACTTATTATCTATCAAATTTTTATCTTGAAAATACCAATTTAAAATATCATAAGCTATCGGTACTGCCGTAGCGTTTCCTTCTCCGCCCTCTTCCAATAAAACAACAAGGGCTAATTCCGGATTTTCATAAGGAGCAAAACCAATAAACCAGGCATGGGTATCTTCAATGCTAGACCATTGGGCAGTTCCGGTTTTGCCGGCTACTTCAACCGGCAAGGAATTAAGATAGCTCCCAGAACCAATTGTCACTGTTTGTCTCATACCTTCTCTTACTATCTTCATATTATGTTGATCAATAAAATCATTTCTTATAATTTTTGGCTTTATTTTCCATAACATGTTATTGCTATTGTCTAAAATCTGAGAAACCAAATAAGGCCTATAAAGTATACCTCCATTAGCAAAAGCAGCCGTATAATTAACTACTTGCAAAGGGGTTGCTAAAACATCGCCTTGACCAATAGAAAAATGATAAGTATCACCTATATACCAAGGTTCCCCTTTTGTCTCTTTCTTCCATTCTCTACTAGGAATAAAGCCCTTTGCTTCATTGTTCAAATCTAAACCAGTCTTTTCTCCTAAACCAAATAGGCTAGCATATTTTATCAGCCCTTCTAAGCCCAAACCTTCAAAATCACCATAACCACCACCAATATAGTAAAAAAAGGTATTAACAGAAAAAGCAATCGCTTGCCTGACATTAGTTAAACCATGGCCGCCAGCACGCCAATCTGGATAGAACCATTGACTAATACCTAATCCACCCGTACTTAAAAAACTGGTGTGCTCGTTTATTATGCCTTCTTGCAAAGCCCCAGCAGCAAAAATTGGCTTAATAATAGAACCAGATGGAAATTCGCCGCTTATAGCCCTATTAAATAAAGGTTCATTGGGATTATCTAATAAAAGCTGATAATCCTCGGTTTTTATACCTTTAGCAAAATTATTGTTGTTATAGAAGGGCCAACTGATAATAGTCAAAATTTTTCCACTTTGCGGATCCATAATAATTACTGAGGCTTTTCCCAACTTATTTTCTTCTAAATGTTGGCGTAAAATTTCTTCAGTTTTCTGTTGCAAATCCAAATCAAGCGATAATAAAAGATTATAGCCATCTTGAGCCGGCTCTTCATTTATTACTTTTTTAATTCTTCCTAAAGCATCAACTTCAATATTCTTTTGTCCGGGAACGCCTCGCAGCTCACTTTCCCAAAATTTTTCCAAACCCGTCTTGCCAAGATAATCTAAGACTGAATAATCTGGACTTAATTTAGCTAATTCACTTTCACTTATCTTGCCGGTATAGCCTAAAATATGAGATAAACTACTAGCTTCAGCAATAATTGGATCACCATTTTTTTCTACAAGGTACTCTCGCCTTATTTTATTGGTAACAAATACACCAGGCCAATCAACAAGCTTTAAATTAAGATGCATAGCTATTTCGTAGTCAATATTATCTTCAATAAAAAGTGGTTGATAAGAATCTAAGGAACCAATTTTAATTTTTGCTAAAAGTTCTTTAATTTTATAGAAATAAGAACTGTCAGAGACTAAATTCAACTTTTTACCATTTTGTAATTCAAACTCTTCTTCCGATGGTTTAAAATCGCTGTTTTCTAAAACCATACTTATTTCCCTTATCAATTGGTCTCTTTCCAATTCATCTCGGGGTAAATCAATCGGCCGGAAATAAAGGACAAAATTAGCCTTATTCCTAACTAGGGGCTTAAAATTTTGATCATAAATAATCCCTCTTTTCGGTTCAATAATCTCTGCTCGCAAACGATTATACTCGGATAAAAAATAATAATGTTCGCTTTTCACTACTTGCAACCAGATTGCTCTAAAAACTAAAGCAGAAATAGCCAAAACAGCTAAAATAGAAAATAGCCTTAATTTCCTAAAGTTGAAACTCCTGCTTACTACTTCTTTACGGCTACTATCAGATAAAAAAGACTCTTCAGTCCAACCAGAACGATAAACAGAATCTTTAAGCCGGCCAAAACTGAAATTTCCCTCTTTAATAATAAAAGGATCGGATTTCCTATCTTGTAAAGCTTTGAGTAATTTTTTTGTTAAATTATTCTTAACCATTTTTAATAATTGTAACTTTATTTTACATTAATCTTTATATTTTATAAAGGCAAACTAATAATAAAGCTTAATCTACTAAATTGGGTTTTAAATTAAAAGATTTATTAAAAATTAGTTTATTTTTTGTTCATTTCTTTTATTATATAATATTAATATAGACTAATTTATAACTAAAAAACTATGAAAGCTTTATTAATTGAAGACGATAAAGATATCGTCCACTCTTTAGTTTATTTTTTAAAAGAAAAGAATATTATTTTGGATTCGGCTTCGGAAGGAGACAGAGGATTGGAAATGGCCCTTTCTCAAAATTATGACATTATTATCTTAGATTACAACCTACCCAACTTAAATGGCTGGGAAATTATAAAAGAATTAAGAAAAAGAAAAAATCATATCCCGGTTATAATGGTGACCGTCCGTAGCGATCTGGAAGATAAAATTAATTTATTGGAAGCTGGCGCCGATGATTATTTAATTAAACCATTTTCCTTAAGTGAGCTTTTAGCCAGAATAAAAGCTATTACCAGACGCCCGGCACAAATAAAAGATAAACGGCTAAAAATAAAAGATTTAGAGCTTTATTCTGATAAATTTTTAGTTAAAAAGGGCAAAAAAAGTATTAAATTAAGAGCTAAAGAATTTTCTCTTTTAGAATATTTAATGAATAATAAAGGTTATTATTTATCGCGTCAAGACATTATGGAGCATGTTTGGGACGAAAACGCCGATCCTTTTTCCAATACTATTGAAGTGCATATCATGAAATTGCGCAAAAAAATAGAGAATAAAAAAGATCACTTCATATTTACTCTGCCTAATAGGGGCTATAAAATTGATGAACGAGAGTAAATTAAACGAAATTAATTTATAAATAACATGTTTCATATTTTTCAGATTAAAGTATTTAAAACTCTTAAAACTAAACTAGAATCTTTTTGCCAACTAAAAGATAAAAATTGGGAAAAAAATAGACGGGAGTTAATTTTAAATATTTTAATCTGCTTGTCAATTGCCGGCTTTGCTTTAATAAATTTAATTCGCCTCATAGGTATTTTAAACAATAAACAGAATCAGGGCTTACCTATTATATACACTTTACTTCCTTTAGCTTTTTTTATTTTCTTCTTTTTTCTATCTAAAAAAAGAAAAACAAAAACCGTCTCCTGGCTATTTATCACTATATATGGCCTGCCTATGATATATTGCTTCTATTTTTGGGGAACTGATCTACCAATCGCTCTCATCACATCTATCCTTATCATTGCTCTATGCGGCATTCTAATCAGCGCTAGAACCGCTTTTATTAGCGCCGGTCTAATAAATATATTCTTGATATCCCTTACCTATCTGCAGAATAAAGAACTCATAAAAATAAATAACTATTGGCGCCTAAAACCCCATAAAGTAACTGATGCTTTGATTTATTCTGCTTTAATTATGATAATTACCTCCGTTGTTTTGATCTTTGAGCGGCAAATCCAAAAAGTTCTTGCTAGAGCAAAAATCATTGAAGAAGAATTAAAGCAAAAAAAAGAATTACTGGAAATAAAAATTGAAAAAAGAATAAAAGCTATAAGAGCAATGGAAACAGAAAAAATTAACCAATTATACCGCTTTGCTGAATTCGGACGCATATCATCAGGCATTTTCCATGATTTAATCAATCCATTAACAGCCGTTTCCTTAAGTTTGGAACAAATAAGTTATCAGGAAAAGAACAATTTAGGAAATACTAAAAATTGTCTAATGCAAGCAATCCTCGCTTCTCGAAAAATGGAAAATCTAATTGGTTTGATTAAAAAATTTATTAAACAGGAGAGTAGTAAAAGTCTATTTTTTCTTTTTAAGGAAAGCTGGGACATTATTCAACTACTTAATTATAAGGCCAGGCAAGCAGGAGTAGAAATGATTTTGCAAGGCGATAAGCATATTTCTTATTACGGCGATGCAATAAAATTCAACCAAATTATCACTAATCTACTATGTAACGGGATTGAAGCTTATGAAAAAGAATCTTTTTCAGAAAAAAAGGAAATTACCTTGAAAATAAAACGCCAAGAAGACAAGGCCGTAGTTAAGATAAGTGATCGGGGCGAAGGCATAAATCCAGAAAATATCAATAAAATTTTCCAGCCCTTTTTTACTACCAAAAAGAAGCGAGGTTTAGGATTAGGGTTATCTTCAGCTAAAACTATAATTGAAAAAGATTTTAATGGCTCCATTGAAGTCATTAGCCTTCCTAGCCAAGAAACCACTTTTATCATCCAGATTCCTTTATCTTAAATACACAAAAATTGTCAGCCAATCTAAATTATAAAAATTAATATATCAGCGGGAAATTTGCCCCTGCTTTTTCAAATCTTCAATTTGCCGTAAATAATCCCTAGCTGATTTATCACCAGTTTGCTCTGCCTTTTCCCAATATTCTTCTGCCTTAATATAGTCGGTTAATTGCCAATAAACTAAAGCCATTTGATTGTATATACCCGGCATTTTAGGCACTTGTTTCAAACCTCTATTAAAATACTCTAGCGCTCTATAAAGATCAGCTCTTTGAAAAGAAGCCGAATAAAAATGAGCCAGTGAAAAGACAGTCTGATAATTATTGGGCTTAGCCAATATTAATTGGCGATAAATTTCTAAAGCTAAATCCGACTGATTAACAGCTTGGGCTAAATTAGCTAAGCTGGCTTTTCCATTCAAATTATTATTTGCAGCCAATTCTCGTAAACGATTGCGAAAATCCCAATTGTTAATAGTGTTTTTTTCTAAAAATTCTGAAGAATATTCTTCTTTATTCACTAAAATTACATAATAACGATCAAAATAAACAAAGGCCCAAGAATCATCCATTAAAATACGCGTTAAAAACTTTTTTGCCCAAGAAGTAGAATCAGTATAGGCAAAAATTATGGTTTTAAAGCCATATTTCTCCTGCTGTTTCTGCCAAACAGAATGATCTTCCTGCATTGGCACATAAATATCTTGAAAAAAAGAAACGCTATAAGCTTCCGGACGATTATCAACAAAAACCTTTTCTTGTCCATAAAGACCGAATATCAAAGCGCTGCCGGCATCATAGTTGTTGAATATCGGACCGGATAAATTATTATCTTTAAAAAATTCAAAAATTGATAAGCTATCATCCGTCAACCCTAACCCCGGATCTTTAGACAAAAACATTTGTCGGTTATCCAAATCAGTCACAAAAAAAATAAATGTTCCTAATAATAAAAAAATATAGAAAAAAACAACAAAAATCTTCCAATTATATAAATTATTCTCTTTAAGAAACAAACGGTTAAGCCGGGCTGTTATCAATAAACAAACATAGCCAGCACTTGAAGAAATTAAAACCAAAGCCACTAGAGCAAATAAAACTAAATTACGAGAAGCAAACAAGGCAAAGGCCGAAACAAAAAAACCTAATAGCCAATCAAACCAGGTTTTCTTTTGTCTTAATAAATAATTAGCTAATAAGGCGATAACAAGCAATAATATCAGTAATTTAAATAAAAGAAAATTATGATTTAACATCAAATTATCTAAAAAGAAAATACTCTTGTTTTCGGTGATTTGGTAACCGTATTCTCTTAGAACATTAAGGGGGTACAATAAACCCTCTATATGGTTGGGGGTAAAAAGAGCAGCTAAGATAAGAAATAAGAAAAAAGATATTTCTAACTTAAATTTCAAACAAACTTTCTTTAAGCTCTTTAAACTTTTAAAATCCCGCCAAAAACAATTTTTTATCACCTTATCTATCAACCAAAAGAAAATTAGAGCTAAACCTAAGAAAAAATAAATATGCATGTTAGCCCATAAAATAAATAAAGGAAATAGAATAAATAAACGTCCTTTATGAGAAAATTTCTTGTTTTCTAGAACTAGCCAAGTAATCCCGAAAAATAAATAACTAAACATTTCTGGACGCACCTCTATTCTTTCACTGAGTAAAAAAATGACTGGCAGAGATAAAATGGCGGCGGTATAAAAATCAGATCTTTTTTTGGCTAAGAAAAAAAAGATAGAAAATATTACTAGAGCTAAAAGTATATTAAAAATAGATAACAATTTAAAACCACCTAGGTTATAAATAATGCTATAAATTATGCCTGAAAACCAATGATGATTAATAAACCTAGCATCAGGTTCGCTATAGGAATAAAAATTAGAAAATAAAACATCGGAATTACTAAAAACAATTCTACCATTTTGTATATGTCGGCCTAAATCACTAGAAGAAAATTCTATTTTTTGCCAAAAAACAACTGTAACTAAAGATAAAAGCAATAAAAAAATAATCACCGGTAATATCTTATCCCAGCCAATATTCTTTTTTCTTAAGAATAACCTTAACATAGGTATAATACTTCACTACAATACTTCACTTTTATTATAACATCTCCATAATAATTATAGAAAAAGAAGGTCATTAAACCTTCTTTTTCTATTATCACACTAAATTGTATTAAACAATACTTAACTGCAGTCTGCCGGACAGCTCTCAGGTGTTTCCGGACAAGGACAGCCCTCTCCTAAACAAACTATTTCTTCACAAATTCCATTACCACAATTATCAACACATAATCTATCTGTATCACCTAAAGTTTCC
>CAYSJA010000011.1:0-5230 GCA_964431235.1 uncultured Gammaproteobacteria bacterium | reverse complement strand
TAGCAAGCCAAACAGCAACAATTATAATAACAATCAAAACGATTGCTAAAATAATAATCTTGTTTTTCTTTTCCATATTTTTTTAAAAAATTATATTATAAAATATATAAATTATTTTTCATAAATGATATCTTCAAGTTGTCTTATTATTTTATAAGATACTATGTTTCCTTCAAAATCACGATCTAAAATTTGTGCCTCATTTTTCTGCGGTATTCTAAACTCGTTTTTTTCTTCTTCATTCATAAATTCTAAACCCTTTCCTTCTATGCCAGGAAATGGCATTGGACGAGCCTGAGCTTCTAAAGAAGCTAAAGTCTTTGGAGCCTCAGTAACACCTTCGGTTAAAGAATTTGTACTCTCCAAGTCAATTTCTTCCTTAGAATATTCCTGCCAAGAATTAGTGTTTGCTTTAATAATTACATAGCCAGCAATTAATAATCCAAAAACCAAAAATAAAAAAATAATTTTTTTAATAGACATACTCAATATATAATAATTATGATAATGTCATAATTCTTTTCTTTGATTTAATTATATCATTTTTAAAATTAACAAGCAATAATAAACCTTATTCTCAATTTACTAAAAAACACATCTTAGAAAAACCCATAAAATAGAAAAAAGCGTCTCTTTGAAAAAGACGCTTTATAACTTTCTATTGTTTAATAATTTTAATAGTATTTTCCTTTGTTTTCAGAAAATATGAGCCTGGATAAAGATCGGAAATAGTTACTTGATTTTCTCCCCTTTCCAAAGCAATGCTTTTAATCATCTTCCCAGTTAAATCAAATAAATAAACTATTTCATATTTATCTGACTTAATCGTTAAAATGTCTTTACAAGGATTAGGGAAAACAGTAGTAAATATCGTTCCTATATCATTTTGATAAAAAGAATTTATCGTAATTACAACTTTGTTATCCAAAAAAGTTGGAAAAGAGCAGGCTGAAACCGATACAGAAAGAAAAAGCGTTTGTAAAGAACTTAAAGCTAATTCAAAACTTAATGGCCCACCAGTTCCCTCTTTTTCTTTGACTCCAATATTCTTTCCATTTTCACTACAGAGCTTATACCTTAAACCCTTTTGACTGCCTGAAATAGTAACAATAACTCTATTTTCATAGTCAGCATAAGTGTTACTTATCTCATAATCAGTTTTTATCATCACTTCTACAAAGGCCATATCTGATAAAATAACCTCAGTATCTTCTTTGCTCGCTAGAATATAAAACTCAGTATCACAAATTATAAACTGAGAAAATGACCAAGGGCTACCGTCTCCTTCAAAAACAAATAAAGGATAATTGCTATCAGGTTCAAATACTTTATAAGTAACTCCTTTTTCACTACCAGAAACAAAGATAGTAGCGCTATCACCAGCGTAAATAACTGTATCACTAACCGTATAATCACTTATTAAATCACTATTTTCAGCTAAAGCTAAATCTAGGCGATTAGAAAATATTCTCCCTTCATTACCAACAATTATAATATCATCGGATAAATTACAATACCCCCTAGGATCAGTATATCCACAATTATTTATACTATTTAAAGCATGGTCTGGCAAACTTTTTATAATTTCACCAGATTTAATGATAAAACCGTTTTCTCCCTCTAAATCCCCGCCTACATGCCAAAGATTATTACGAAACAAACTGATAAAAGAAGCTTTAACGTGTTGCCCCCTTTTTAAATCACTAAAATAATTGTATTCTATTTGTGAATTATAAGGAGAATAAACACCTTCATAAGCATAAGCGCCTTCATTAACACCAGAAAAAGATAACAAGCTGTACCCCTTGTTTATACTAAAGCTAGTGATGGAATCTTTAAAATGAGGGGACACCCCCCAATCCCCTTCAAAAGAAGAGGAAACAGAGTTTGTTAAGAAGAAATATTTCTTAGTTAAATCTTCTTTTTTACCAATCAGCCTAATATTAAAATTATCCGAAGCTAAAGAATAGAACTCGGGATAACTATCAGAAATATAATCGCTAATAGAGTAAAAAGTGTCAGTTATAAAATCCCAATATGTTAGGCTGTTTTTATGACTAAAAACAACATACTTACCAAATAAAGAAATTCCTAAAACCTCTTTACTGCTAGGTAATATTAAATCATAAAAGGTTTCTCCGTCATTAGACGAGTATTTAAGTAAGTCATTATTTTCATCTCCTGAAACAATAATTAAATTTTCACTTACCTTAAGAGCAGAAAAGATATCTCTTTCTCTCTCTTGATCAATTACCAGCTTGCGCCAGGTAAAACATTTATCATCAGAGACAAATCCTGAACCATTTGCACCAAAAACATAAATAACTAAATTATCTATATTATCTGAAGACGCCCAAGTAAAGGCACAATGCAAATCGTCCTTGCTTGGAGAATTTATCTCCAAAACTTGGCTAAAGGCGGTTTGAATTAATAATCCAAAAAACGCCAGAAAAACTATTTTCTTCATCTTATATAATATTTAATTGTTAACGAACTAGAATTAACCTTTTATACTATAAAATTAATAAATTTTAGTCAATATTTTGTATTTTAGACATACACATTTTGCATTCTAATTAGAGCCCGGTTTAAAGCGCGACTGCCTAAAGAGTCATATACTAAATTATTATAATATAATAAACATTCCATTTTCATATTCCCTTCTTTAATCCTAACACAATTTTAAATTTATTTCCATTACAAGATCTCTTAATCTACCTTATAAACATATACCTCTCTTTTCTATTTTAAAGAATGTTTTTTGTCCGAAATGTGTGTACCTAAAACAAGTATTTCTTGACAAAGTTACTTAAATATGATTTAATTAAAATATATAAATAAGATCTTTAATAATAAAACAATAAAAACCGTAAAGTCATGAAAGAAAAAGTTTCCTTTTTAACCTTGATTGTTTCTATAACAATCTTATTCCTGGCTGGTTGTGAATCAATTTTACCAGATCCAGAAGAAGAACTGAATATAAATGGTCTGTTCTTGAAATTTTCTCCGGAAGAAGAAATGTCTTCATATTACCTTGACGAAAATGGAACAATAAGTAGATTCTATTATCCTCGTAATAGACTTTATGTCCCTAACTCCTTGTTGTTTGAAATAAACAATGGGTTTGCTAAAATTGTTAATAGTTTTTTAGATGTAAAAAATTATAAAATTCTTCCTGGTAATAAAGAAGCTGTTTTTTGGATAGACAGAAATCCTGTCCTTACTGAAGGAATTGTCGCCTTTAGATTACCTTTTACTCGTAATGATTTTGGGGCGCAATCTGAAAAAGGAAATGACAGATTTAATGGTCTTTTAAAAACTAATTTTTACGTTTTCGCTGTTAAAAAAAATCAAATATTGATTTATGACATTAACTCTGAAGATGTTATTAAAAGTGAAGGGGTTTTTAATGAAGACGATTTTATCTTTACAGTTAATTCTGAAGTTTGGACTCTAACCTTTATGCAAACTTCTCCTATAGGCAATTTTTTTGAATTTATTGTCTTAGGAGAAGCAAAAGAATGCTTTACTTTAATGAATTAAATTGAAATTTAAAAAATGCTTAAACCGCTTATTATAATAAGCGGTTTTTTATTAAATTTTTTTACTAAAAGAAAAAGCGTCTAAATGATTTTAGACGCTTTATTACTTAAAATTTTAACACTAATTTCTTCTGTTTTTAAAAAATCAACTATTAATACCAGTATTCACAGTACGATCCATAATAACCATCATCACAACAAAAGCCGTCGGGACAACATTCTCCCGAATAGTCACTACACCAATAACCCATACATTGATATTCGCATTCATCTTGAGTTTCCGGAGGCCAACAACACATATTTTGATCCCAGCTCTCGCAATATTCATCGCTACCACAACAGGTTTGACCAGAAGGACAATCACAATCTTCACCACAAGAGCAACCACCGCAATCTTCAGAACAATTATAACAAGTTTCACCTAAAGAAGGGGAACAAGTATAATCTCCGCAATAACCACAATCTTCTGGACAATTATATTCATCTTCACCAATATAAGAAACACAGTCGCCATCTCCGCAACAACCACTTCCTTCAGTCATAAGGTAAGTACCCCCAGGTACAGGATCATGTTGATCACAAGCATAATAGCTACCGGTAAAACACACTTCACAACCATTATTTACATCCCCATCACAATTTCTATAACTACATTGGCTATATGTCGGATAAACACAGAAACAATCACACCTACAATCCTCTATAGAACCAGTACCCGGGCTAGAAATTGTATTTGCGGGACAACTATATTTAATACGATAATCACAATAATACCCATAAGGACAAATAACACAATTTTCGCCATCCCAATACTCACCAGGATCTGTACAACAAAGATATTCACAAGAAGGCGCAGGATCATCAGGTGACCCAAAACTTCTTTCACAACCGTCATTTATATCATCATTACAATCACAATCTCTATCCCATCCGCCCTCTAGACGAAAGTGAAATTCACACACACAATCAGAAAGGCTATCGCTACCTGCATAAGGATAAGTTGTTAAATTAGCCGGACAATGTACCTTATCACTAGTACCGCCAGTACAATAATAATCAATCGGGCATTCAGCACAAGAACCATCACTTGAGTAATATCCTGGATCACAACTACAAATTTCGTTTTGAATTGTAATATCGCCATCACTACATTGTATGGTAGCTGTACAAGAGCCATTGCTGACAGATTTAGAAAAATCATCAGTTGTATAATGATCCATTTGCGGATAACTATAGCCATCAATAGTTCCGGCTGAACAAGTTGCATAAACACAGACATAATAACAACCATAAGTTGACTTATACCAACTTCCATAAGTATAGTGATAGCCACTAAAGCAATTGAGTCCTGATTGATTACTAAGCACTGCCGTGCCATCGTCACAAGTAACGGTAGCTGTCCATTCTCCTCCTTCAGTATGATGGCAAGTTTCCTTGCTAACTGGAGTACTTTCATTATGGTCTAAAGCTGTATAGGAAAATGTGGGTGAATTTATCCCTCCATCTGATATAGTCCCGGCTGAACAGCCTGCTCCACAATCATTAACACTATCAGAACCGGCTGGCGAAGTTTCTCCATCAGGACAATTATATCTTCTATAATCATTGACCGGGGAATAATAATTGGCTTCAACCTGCTCACAATTAGCATCTCTATTACTATCATAATATCCAGCACTACAAGTGTA
>CAYSJA010000010.1:0-62001 GCA_964431235.1 uncultured Gammaproteobacteria bacterium | reverse complement strand
CTAAAACTTTTGACATATTTTTAAATCAAACAAAAAAACAGACTTATTTCTACTGTTTATTTTATTTTTATTTATTTTTATGACTATATTTTATCATACCTATCGAGGAGATGTCAAAAAACTCAAATCAAAACTATTTTTTCAAAAACAACCAATAATTATACTTATCTTTTTCTAGAATTATTTTTTTAAAACCGGCCTTTTCAGCTAATTTAATAAGTTCTCGTTTGGTAAAAGCGTGATAATAGCGATAACTTATTCTCTGACCATTATTTCGCTTCCAAGGAAACAAAATATCTTTAAAATCAAGACTATTAAATCCTATAATTTTATAAAAAATGAATAAAAAAATCTTCTTCCGGTGTTGGCTTTGCCATAAATTCCAATTACTCACTATAACTTCGCCATTTTCTGCTAAAATATCACCCATGTTTTTCAGCGCCTCTAAGCGCAATTTTTTTCCCGGTATATGTTGCAGGGCAGCCAGACAAAAAACATAATCATATTTTTTCTCTTTATCAAGCAAATCTAATAAATATAGCACATTACCTTTTACAAACTCGAATCCTGGATAATTGCGTCGAGCGATATTCACCAAGCCAATACTATTGTCTATCCCTAAATAACTAATTTTCTTATCCTTAAAAGCTTGTAATAAACGGCCGTTGCCACAAGCCAAATCTAAAACCCTGTTCCCATCATCAACCTTGGCTGCATATTCTTTTATCTTCGGCCACAATTCCTTTTTTCTTGTTAAATCAAAATCAGTGGCAATTGAATTATAACTGTCTTCTACTAATTTCAATATTGCTTTGGCAATTTTTTTCTTCATTAACTTATAAGGTATTCTCTCTTGCTCTGCTCATCTTCTCCTTTTTTCAAACGCAGACAACTATCACATTTCCCACAAGGTTTAGTGTTGTAATCTCCAAAATAATTTAAAATATATTCTTGGCGACAACCATTATGGTAAACATAATTTTCCATTTCATCTAATTTTTTATAAGCACGGATCGCTTTCTCTTTCAATCCTTTAAAATCAAGGTTTAAATCTTCACTGGCAACTATTTTTAAAAGTTTTATCTCTGTCCCTCTGAACGGCGGGCGATATTCCAAATAATCTCTTTCTACCATTTTTTTTATAGCTCTTATTAAAACATTCTTTTTAAGCTTTAAAACTATTGCTACTTCCTCAGCTGAAAATTCCCAACCTCTCTCTAATTCAATCTCATATTTTTCTTTTAATTTATTAATAACTTGCTGTTGCGATCTAGCTCTTTTCTCTATTAATCTTACTACATCTTCAACCGGTATCTTAGCTTTTAAAAATGAGTTAGTCGTTTTTTCTCTAGGTCGAGAAATATAACCCTCTTTTTCTAAAACCTTTAAGGCTGTACCGATTGCCATTTCTGGAACTGGCTCTGACAACTGCTTAGCTATCTCTGCATAAGTTACAAGTATAGAACTATGATTATTTTTCTCTAAATCCAAACGCTGCAACAAACAATCATAAATTTCAATAATTATCTCCGGTTCCGGATTATCGCCTTTGATAAAAAATTCCCTAAGATATCTATCTTGTTTATTATAGAAAAGCAGACAAAAACTGGGCAAACCATCACGACCGGCTCGGCCGACTTCTTGATAATAAGCTTCTATGCTTCCAGGAATATCATGATGAATAACAAAACGGATATCGGATTTATCAATCCCCAGACCAAAGGCATTGGTGGCTACTACCACTTGTGCTTCTCCCTTCATAAACCTTTCCTGAACCCAACGACGACTGTCGGAATCAAGACCGGCATGATAAACAACTGCCTTTATATCATTAGCTATCAAAACCTCCGCTAGTTCATCAGCTTTATTTCTAGTTCCTGTATATATTATTCCTGCGCCTATATTCGGATTGGTAATTAAGAAATCTACAATGTTCTCTATTTTCTGTCCATTTTGCGAAGGTATTACCGCTAATCGTAAATTAGGGCGACTAAAACCGGTGATAACTAGTTGAGAATTTTTTAAATCAAGCTGCTTAATAATATCATCCCTTACTTCTGGTGTAGCAGTGGCAGTCAGGGCGACTACCGGCGGTGATTTAACCAACTTAACCGCTTCTTTCAAACGTAAATAACTAGGACGAAAATCATGTCCCCATTGACTAATACAATGAGCTTCATCTATGGCAAATAAAGAAACTTTTATATCTTTTAGGGCCTCTAAAAATTGTTTGTTATAAAATCTTTCCGGAGCGATATAGACTAATTTATAAAAACCTTGAGAAGCTTTCTTTAATCTTCTTGAAACTTCATCAGGACTAAGCGCTGAATTTATATAAGTAGCTGGTATGCCAATTTTTTTCAGAGAATCAACCTGATCCTTCATCAGAGCAATGAGGGGTGAGATAACCAAAGAAATCCCTTCCATAATCAAAGCTGATAATTGAAAAATTAAAGATTTACCGACACCGGTCGGTAAAACAACAACTGTATTTTTTCGCGCTAAAATACAATCTATTGCCTCTTCTTGCCCGGGACGAAAAGATTGGTAACCAAAATGAATATGTAGCAATTCTAATAATTGTTGTTTTTTATCAACCATTGATTATTTTTTATGAATTATCTTTCCGACGCTTGAATATTTCCAATACATTCTTAAAAAGAAAAGCGATGGTCATTGGGCCAATTCCGCCAGGGACAGGAGTTATATAAGAAGCTTTATTTTTTATATCTTCAAAATCAACATCACCCAGAACTTTTTCATTTACCTTAGTTATACCAATATCTATAATAACTGCTCCTTTTTTAATCATATCTTTCTTGATTAACTTGGGCTTACCCATAGCAGTGATTAAAAGATCGGCCTGGTTAGATCTAGACTTGGGACAAATTGAAAATCCTTGCCTTTTCAAGATGTCCTCCAGTCCTTTGCCAAAAACCTCTGAACGGCGAAAAGAACAAGCAATCTTGTTTCGACCTGTCATGCCTATTTCTTGTAAACAGGCTGAAACTGAGGCTAAAACCGGAGATTTAATATAATCAGGACAGTGAGGATGGAAACCATCGGCATCTTTTTTAGGATCAATAGCGGCTATTATTCTATCAGTATCAAATTTAGCAGGAAGAGGTAATTGAACAAGTATTCCATCTATCGTCTCATCTTTATTTAAAAATTCAATCATTGACAAAAATTCTTTCTCAGAAGTATAGGGCTCTAAAATATAAAGATGAGTATCAATCCCTACTTTTTTCCCTTCTTTTTCTTTTAAAGAAACGTACAAACGGGAATCTTCTCTATCGCCCGCTAAAATTATAGCTAAGTTAGGTCTTATTCCTTTCATTTTATATATTTCTTGAGCAATTTCATCTTTAATCCGGTTAGCAATTTTTCGACCGTCAATTAATTTAACCATAAATTAATATTTTAAACTGTCGGTGGGCAAAGGAAAATTTTGGCACATCTTCTTTATATCATTCTTTATCCTCTGTAAAACATTGCCATTGTCCTTATTTTGCAAAACTTGATCAATATAAGAAGCGATTAGCTCCATTTCTTTTTCTTTCATGCCTCTAGTAGTTATAGCGGGCGTTCCTATCCTTAAACCAGAAGGGTTATAAGGAGGGTTAGGATCGTTAGGGATGGTTGATCTAGAAGCAGAGATACCGGCTTTTTCTAAAGCTTTTTCAGCTTCTTTACCGGATATTCTCTGTTTAATAAGATCCATCACAAACAAATGGTTATCTGTACCGCCAGAGACTATATTATAACCCCGACCCATTAAATTTTCTGACATTTTCTGGGCGTTTAGTATAACTTGTCGAGCGTAATCAGAAAATTCCGGACGTAAAGCTTCACCTAAAGCAACTGCTTTAGCAGCGGTTATGTGATCATGGGGTCCGCCTTGCATACCAGGAAAGACAGCTCTATCTACTTGTTTAGCGAATTTTTCCCGGCACATTATAAGAGCGCCACGCGGACCGCGTAATGTTTTATGGGTAGTGGTTGAAACAACATCAAAAATCGGTACTGGGTTTTTTAATTGTTTACCGGCAATCAATCCGGCAATATGAGCAATATCAGCGAAAGTATAAGCACCAATCTCGTCAGCAATATCTTTAAATCCCTGCCAATCAATATCTCTAGAATAGGCACTGAACCCGGCTACTATCATTTTCGGCTTTTCCTGGTGAGCAATTTTTCTAACCTCATCCATATCAATCAATCCCTTTTTTGAATCAAGGCCATATTGGGCAAAATTATACAAACGACCAGAGAAATTAATGGCGTGGCCATGAGAGAGATGACCGCCATGATCTAACTTCAAACCCAAAACTTTATCGCCCGGCTCTAAAAAAGCCATATAGACCGCCGCATTAGCCGGTGAACCAGATAAAGGCTGTACATTAGCATGTTCAGCAGAAAAAAGTTCCTTTGTCCTGGAAATTGCCAAAGATTCTATTTCGTCAACCACCTGATTACCACCATAATAACGCTTTCCAGGATACCCCTCGCTGTACTTATTGGTCAAAACAGTGGCTATCGCTTCTAAAACAGCTAAAGAAACGTAATTTTCCGAAGCAATCAGCTCTAATTCCTCATTCTGACGAAATGCTTCTTTTTTTATAATTTCAAAAACAATTGAATCTTCTTGGGCTAAATTTTGATAAGTCATATTTTTATTTTATAATTTAATATTAATCCAGAGGCAAGCTTTTGTCAAAAACAAAAAATAAACAAAAAATTATTTTTTTTCTATATTTTTAAACATATAAGAGTTTCTTAGTTTATACCCCTGCTTACGATAATAACCTCTTACCCCTACTCCGGAAATAACGGCTATTTTAGAAGCTCCTTCTTTCTTGCTAATATTCTCCGCGGTTAATAATAATTTTTTTCCTAAACCAACATGCTGAATTTCTCCGTTTTCGCCAACCGTGGTCAGTTCCCCGTAAACATGCAGCTCCCTAATAATAGCTGGGGCTACTAAACTATCTTTATCAATCCTAAGCCGACAAAAAGCGTACAATATTTTTTTATCCAAACTATCAACGCTGATAAAAATTTCCTTGCCTGAAGAAGCTTTATACTCTTGAATATTTATCTTCCATTTTTCAAGTAAAATACCTTTTGCCTGACGACAACGAATGCAACGACAAGTTATTCCTCTGTCTTTCATGACTTGCCGTAAATTAGTAATCTTATTACCGGCAATAATAGATTCGCCGGGAATATCACGAATAAGGCGAATAATCCTGACATAGTCAGGTACTAATTTTTTGCATTGAATAATTAAATTCTGCAACTGTTTATCTGAATAAGGCTGATATTTACCTTCTTTGTACCAGCGATATAGTAGACTACCCTTGATAACGACCGTAGGGTAGAACTTTATCTGATCCGGCTGAAAACGGCTATCTGTAAAAAGTTCTCTAAACATGGACAAATCCTTTTGCGGCGAAGATCCGGGAAGAGCCGGCATAAAATGATAAGTAACTTTAAAACCATATTTTTTCATCATTTCAGTGGCAACTTCTATTTCTTTAACTCCATGTCCACGTTTATTTATTTTCAAAATATTATCATCTATAGCTTGTACACCGATCTCAACTCTGGTACAACCTAACTTTCTCATCTCAACAAGTTCTGTCTTATTTATATAATCAGGCCTGGTCTCTAAAGTTAAACCAATTATTTTATAACGAGTAGTTTCATTTCTTTTCTGTTCACGTTTTAAAATCTGATCTAAATCTTTTTGCTTTAAATTCTGTTTGTATGGAGAAACTATTAAATCCAACAAAGAATCTTTCTTTTGGCTTAACAAAAACTTTTTTCTTAACCTATTATAATCATTGGCGGCACGAAAACAGTTAATTATAAACCAATATTTATATTTTTTAGGCAAATAACTCCAAGTCCCGCCCATAACTATTATTTCTATTTTTGTCGGCTCATGACCATTATTCTCCAGGGCTCTTAAACGCCAAATTACCTGTTTATATGGGTTATAGGAACAACGGATAGCGCGCATAACCGCCGGTTCGTTGGAAAGATAACTAACTGGAACATTTTTTTCACGTGGGCAATAGGCGCAATGCCCTGGACAAAGATAGGGCTTGGTTAAAACAGCTACTGGCGCTATACCAGACAAGGTCCTAACCGATCTTTTTCTTATTATTCTCTCAAAAGACAAAGATCGCTCTATTTGACCAACAGCTAACAACTCTCTATATACTTCTAAGATATCAGAGTTTAAAATTGATCCCAATTTATACTTTTTACAAAACTCTCTCTTTATATTTTCTAAGTCATCCCGATTCTTAATTATTTCTATTTTTTCCAATATTAAATTTTTTATTGCTTCTGACATTGTTTTGAAGTATAATTAAACTATAATCTTATTAAGAGTACTATATTTTTTTAAAATTAACAATCGTATTATGAAATCAAAATTGAGTAAAATTATAATTTTAGCAGTCCTGTTGCTGCTACCAATATTTATTTTAAAAGCTGCTGAATCAGAAAATAAAGGAACAATTTTCGTAGCTTCAGATGAGACTATTACTGGTAATTTGCTAGCAGCTGGAGAATCCGTCATTATAGACGGGGTTATAAGTGGTGATTTAATCGCCGCCGCCAATTCAATAGCAGTAACGGGCAGAATTGAAGGAGATATAATTGGTTTAGCTCAAGATATCAGCATTGAAGGAGAAGTTGGTGGAAATATCCGGGTAGTTGGTAATTCTGTTTTTATAAACAGCGCTATTTCTCGTAACTTAAATGCTTTTGGCTCTAAAGTGGTAATAGGGAAAGATGCAAGAATAGGCTGGGACGCTATTATTGGCAGCCTTGATTCCACTATTAGAGGTTATATTGACGGCCATCTAGATTCCTATTCACAAAAAACTTTCATTTCTGGAAAAGTGGGGAAAAATGCCAATTTAAGAATTTATAATAAAGCTTTAGGGGAAGGTTTGATATTGGACAAAGAAACAATTATAAATGGGGATCTTAATTATTCTGCTAAGAATAAAATTGATTTAAACAATGAAGCTGTGGTCTCCGGAGAAATAAACTTTAAAACCCTGGAGAAAAAAGAGAGAGATTCTGCTTCTACTTGGCTATGGGGACGCCTCTTTGCCTTCTTATCGATAATATTTATCGGCTTAATTTTTGTCTTTATTATTCCTAGGTATAGCCGTCGATTTATATCACAAGCTAAAACTAAAACCGGCTTTTCTTTCTTATGGGGAGCAGCCGCAGTCTTAATTATACCTCCATTATCTCTTATTATTGCTTTCACTATTATTGGTCTGCCATTAGCTCTTATTTTAATATCCTTATGGTTGGCGGGTATCTTTATCGGAAAAACCATGGCTGCTTTAATTTTAGGAACGATTATATTAAAAGAAATATTCAAAAAAGAACAAATTCATTTATTTTGGCCTTTACTTTTTGGTGCCATAATTTTATCTCTATTGTTTTCAATCCCTTGGCTCGGCTGGATGATAAATTTGACCGCGATTTGGCTCGGTTGGGGTAGTATATTGTTATATATTGCTAATAAGCCTAAAAATATTTAAAACTTAAAAAACAAAAAGAGCTTGAAAAACAAGCTCTTTTTAAAAATCTAAAATCTATTTTCTTTCCACTACTATAGTCGCTTTTGATAATAGGGCGGCTAAAGCGCCGATCGCCGCCAACGTAGGAGCAAAAACAGCACCTACCACAGCAAAAGTAACCGGGATTTCCAACAAAATCTGCCCTTTACTATTTTTAATAATTATACGGCGAATATTACCCTCTTTTATGAGGGTTTTGATTTTATTTAAAATTTCTTCTCCAGAAACTTTAAATTGTTCTGTTTTAGTTTGATTTTTTTGTTTTTTTGTAGGCATATTTTTAATAATTATTTATTAACTTTTAATTAAATATAAGCATTTTGGATATACTCGCGCAATACTCTCTCGGTGTTAAAAAAGGAAGCATTAATTCCAATAACAAACCTCATTATTTCCTGCCAAGCTTTAGGATTCTGATAGTAAAGAGGGATGATCTCTTGCTCTAATAAAAAGTATAAATTGTCGGAGTCCTTTTGAATCGTCCAGCCAGTTTTTCCTTTTATATATCCTTCGCGCCACCAACCATCAAAAGAACTGAGTTGAGGAACGCCATTATGAGCAGCTTTCATTCCACTTGTCCCTGATGCTTCATTGGGAGGCAAAGGAGTGTTTAGCCACAAATCAACCCCGGAAATTATTATTTTAGCTAAATCCATGTCATAATTCTCTATAAAAGCTATTTTTATTTTATCTTTATACCTTTGACTTATTCTGTTAACTTCGGCGATAAGCTTTTTTCCTTGCTCATCTAAAGGGTGCGCTTTACCACCATAGACTATTTGGATTTTGCCAGTATTTTTCTGTACCTCTAATAAACGTTCCATATTTTCAAGCAACAAGATTGGACGTTTGTAAGCAGTAAAACGCCGAGCAAAACCAATAGTAAAAACATTTTCTTTAAAATTCTGCTCTGTTGCCTTATTCACTAAAGAAATCAAGCGTTTCTTTGTTTTTTGATGCGCCTGCCAAATATCTTCAAGTGGCAAAGAAAAAGCGTTCCTTAAAGATAAACTAGAATTGCGCCAATTAGGAATATATTTATCATAAAGCTTTTTAAATTCTGTAGCTGTCCAAGTTT
This sequence comes from uncultured Gammaproteobacteria bacterium, assembly GCA_964431235.1. Classification (GTDB taxonomy): domain Bacteria; phylum Patescibacteriota; class Patescibacteriia; order Patescibacteriales; family UBA12465; genus UBA12465. Next base: position 53,304 of record CAYSJA010000010.1, on the reverse strand, counting down.
GAGAATGAACACCATTGGTAACACAATAGATTGGATAACTAGGGAACATCCGCATAGACAATTCCTTATGGCTTAAAGCAACGCCATTTATATAACTACTGAAATAAAGACCTATTTTAGTCATATTAACCTGCTTATTTTCTATCAAATTCAACAATTTATAAGGAAAATCAAATTGGTAAGCTAAAACTTTTTCCAAAGAAAAAATATCATGAGCCATTTTGACTGGTGTATGAGTGGTAAATACGCAGGCTTCTTTAGTTTTTTTTATTTTTTCTTTTTCCGTCATGTTTTTTAAATCTAAAAATTTAGCTATGGCCACAAAACTACCATGCCCTTCATTGATGTGGAACTTATTTATCTTATATCCTAATTTTTTAACCAAAGCATATCCTCCTCTTCCTAAAATAGTTTCTTGTAATAAGCGGTAATCCTTATCGCCGCCATATAAATTATCAGTTAATCTTCTATATGTTTTTTTATTGCTGATAAAATCTGTATCCAATAAATAAACCGGTGCTTTAAAACCTTTAGGGCTCTTGATATCATACTGCCAAGCGCCAACTTTTACTTTATCTTTACCAATTCTAATATTAATTGTTTGCTTAATCTTTTTTAATTTGGAAAAATTATAATTCTTTGCTGGATATTCCTCTTGTTCACCCTGTTTATTAATTTTTTGGTGAAAATAACCATTTCTACTTAATAAAGTAACTCCAATCATTGGCAACTCTAAATCAGCGGCTGATCGTAGAATATCCCCGGCTAGCACGCCCAGTCCGCCAGAATATGTTTTAATTCCTCCTTCCAAGGCAATTTCCATACTGAAATAAGCAATTTGAAAATCTTGTTCTTTTATATCCATAATTTTTATAAGGCCTGCATTACGGCCCAAACTAAATATGCTAAATAAAGACTAATTAAAAACAATCCTGAAAATCGACCTATTTTCCAACGGCGCAAAATAAGCAAAAACAAAATAGCAATTACAGTAGCAAATAATAAAAATATAGAACTATTCAAATTTTTAGTTACAACCGGGATTTTACCTCCATATATAGAAATAACCAAAACCCAGGGCAAACCTAGCCCAATTAATATATCAAAAATATTAGAACCAATAGCGTTTGATATAGCCATCCCTCCGCGACCCTGTCTAGCTACTATAATTGAAGAAACTAAATCAGGCACACTAGTACCGATCGCCAATATTGTTAAACCAATAATAACCGAGGGGATATTTAAAATTTCAGCTACCGCCACCGCACTTTCCACTAAAATATAGGATAAGCCGGCAATAGTTAAAATTGAAAAAATAAATACCAGCCAATATTTTTTCGCTTTCGGAAAAATAAAATCTAAAATTCTATAAATTACTTTCTTTAATTTAGTTAAAAAATTCCTTCCAGCCGGCAATGGTCTTGCCTCTTTACTAGCCACTTTATCATCCCTATTTTTATCTTTATAAGGTAAAACTTTTCGCCACTTTAAAACCGCAAAAATATAGATTACATACAAAGCAATAAAAATTAAAGCTTCAAATAAATCAACGCTACCGTCTTTAAAAGAAATAAGAAGCAAAATTATACTAACCGAATAAAATATTACATCCCTTATTACCGGCTGCCAAGAAATCACTGCCACTTTTACCATAGCAGCAGCACCAATAATAGCTAAAACGTTAAATAAAGCAGAGCCAACAATGGTTCCTGCACCAATTGCCTCATTTCCTGGCTTAAAAAGAGCGATAAAGGCAACAAAAAGTTCGGGAGCACTACTACCAACAGCCATAAAGGTTGCGCCAGCCATATCTGAATCCATTTTTAGTTTATTAGCAATTCTATCAAGAGAGTCAATAAAATAGCGATCGCAAATTACCGCTAAAAAATAAAAGGAGACTAACAGCACTAATAAATAAAAGGTTAGAAACATAATAATTTTAAGTTTTTAACATTATAAAATATAAGATAAAGCTATTATAACGATTATAAATTATTTCTCTGCCGGTTTTAGGAAATTGTTATTGAAATTTCATTACTTTTCCTGATCTCACCATCCCAAGTTCTAAGTTCGCTATAAATCTTATAAGTCCCTTTTTTTTCGGGCATATTCTGCCAATAAATTTCAAATTTTTTTCCATTCAATTCACTTATATTAGCTAATGGCAAAATATCCTCTTCATTCTCTGAAATAGAAAAAACTAATAGTTTAGCGGCAGCTTCCGGATTATCAACTATTAGGGATATCTTCAAAGGGAAATCTGTCTGCTCAACAGTAAATCCATTCGCGGGAGATATAATAGCTACTGAACTAGAAGTAACCGGCAAGCTAAGCTGTGTCCTTAAATTAAAATCCACGCTGCTTTCTGAACAATTATCAGCATCGTCACAAGCTCTGACTGTCAAACTATGATATCCATTCTTTAAGGGTGGTAGTTTCTTATCTATTACTATCTCATCTTTATTACCAACATACCACAAACCGCCATTGATAAAATAATATATTTTACTAACTCCGCGAGGCGCTGAAGCAAAAACTTCAACTATAAGATTTCCCTGCTCTATGTCTTGATTATTTATTGGCGTTACTATCTCTATTACTGGAGCATTCTCCGGATCATGAAGTTCTTCAAATTTTTTTAATAATAAAGTTGAGGTGGCGTTTTCTTCTGCCCAAGAAATAATTGCTTCTTCCCAAAGCTCAAACTGAGGATCTTCTTCTGGATTTTCTAAAGGGGGTCCTAATGGGTCATCCTTATTAACATAAAACAAAATAGAGTGTGTTTCTGGAACCGTTATTTCAGAAATAAACTCAAATGGAGTAAAACTGGTTGCTAAATCTCCAGTGGATATATCTATATTTATTTTCTTCTCCACTAATTCGCCATCAATTATATCTTTACCAGTCTTATAATCACTTGGATTTTTAAATTCTTCTATTGGCGTATCACCTAAAACTTTAGTCATAAAAGCGTTCCATATCGGAGCAGCTAAAACACTACCACCAACTGAACCTTTCATAGCGTCATTATTACTGTTTCCCACCCAGACCCCGGTTACTATTGATGGAGTATAACCAATAGTCCAAGCATCATGGTAATTATTGGTAGTACCTGTTTTAGCCGCCACTGGTCGGTTAGGAATTGTTAAATTATTTTTTTCGCCAAAAGCATAGGCCCGGGCTGAATTATCCGACAATATATTATTTATCATTCTAACTGTCTGTGAATTAATAATCTCTCTTTCTTCTTGTTTATATTCTTCAATAATATTACCATTTTTATCTTCTATTTTTAGAATACTAATTATGTTGTTTATTTTTCCATCTCTAGCAAAAGCGCTATAAGCATTTACATGCTCAAGTAATTTAACTTCAGCTCCACCTAAAACTAAAGCTAAGCCAAAATCATCACGAGGATAAAAAGTTGTATAACCAGCCTCTTCTGCTAAATCTATAACATTATCTATTCCCGCTAAATATAAGGCTTTTACCGCTGGTATATTTAAAGAACCGGCTAAGGCCTTTTTTATACTTACCGGGCCATTTTCTTTTAGATTATAATTTTTAGGCACATAAGGTTTATCACTGTTGGAAAAATTTGTTTCAACATCGTATAAAATTGTATCTGGGGTATAACCTTTATTAAACAAGACGGCGTAAACAAAAGGCTTTAATGATGATCCTGGCTGTCTTGGCCTTAAAGCAACATTTACCTGTCCATCAATTTCGTTATTAAAATAATCTCTTGAGCCCACCATGGCTAAAATTTGCCCAGTTTTAGGATCTACTGAGACTAAAGCAGCATTATTAGCATTATATTTTTCTTGATAATTTTCGGTTTTTTCTTTTATAACATCCTCAGCTATTCTTTGCTTATATAAATCAAGAGTAGTATATATTCTCAGGCCCTCTTGTTCTATCATCTTTTCTCCATATTTCTCTGCTAGGATACTTTTGATGTACATAACAAAATGAGGAGCAGTTATATTTGTTTCTGGCCCAACAAAATTTATTTCTTCTAGTTTAGCTATTTCCGCCTCCTCTTTACTTATATATCCCTGTTCTGCCATCAAAGAAATAACATAATCTTTTCTGCCCAATAGTAAATCTTTATTTGGCCCATAGGGTGAATAACGGGTGGGAGATTGAATAAGAGAAGCTAAAAGAGCTGATTCGGCGATTGTAAGGTCTTTGGCATTTTTATTAAAATATTTCAAACCAGCCGCCTCTATACCATAAGCGTTTGATCCATAAGGGATTTCATTTAAATACATTTGTAGAATTTCATCTTTATTGAATTTTTTTTCTAAACGATAGGCTAAAACAACTTCTTTTATCTTTCTGGTTATTTTTTTCTCAGGAGTTAAAACTGCATTTTTAATAAACTGCTGGGTTAAAGTGGATCCTCCCGCCCGACGATTATAAATTATGTTAGTAATAGCTGTTCTAAACATTGCCCAAACACTAAAACCTTTATGGTTATAAAAATTTTTATCTTCAAGGACTATTGATGCCCATTTTACATGGTCAGGTAAATCATTTAGAGAAATTAAGGTTCTTTTTTGATCGCCATGTATTTCATATAAAATATGCTCTCCGGTGCGATCGTATATTTTAGTACTCTGCGTTATTTCTCTTTCTAACAATTGATTAGGATTTGGTATATCCCGAGAAACCCAGGCAATCACTAAAGATCCAGTAGTTAACCCTAATAAAATTAACCAAAAGATAGCTAAAAAGACCCTTTTTCCCCAAGATTTTCTCCTTTTACCTTTTGTATTTTTATAAGAAGTTCTAATAACTTGATTTTTCCAAGAATCTTTCTTCTTGTTAATTTTTTTTCTTTTTGACATAGCTATATAACTTTATAATAACATTATCTGTTTTATTATATGCTTTTGTCAAATTTTATCTTATAATATTAATATAAATAATATTGAATTTTTTAACATTTCTGTTTTTGTTAATATAATATTATTAAAAATTTTAAAACAAAAAAAATTAAAAAAACCTAGTTTGACAACTAACTCTTTTTTTATTAATATAAGACAAGAATTAAAATCTAGGCGCCCATAGTTCAATGGATAGAACACCAGCCTTCTAAGCTGGTTATGGGGGTTCGATTCCCTCTGGGCGTACGAATAAATTATGGTGCCTATGGTTTAATGGCAGAACAGCGGGTTGTGGTCCCGTTAGACCGGGTTCGATTCCCGGTAGGCACCCCAGACGGTATCCAATCTGACCACAGGTTGGTTGTGGATGCTATTTAATCTAAGGGCTCATCAGCCAGCAATAGCTGTGGTGGTCACCCTTTTGTGGATTTAACGCAGAAGCCTCGTTTATTCGGGGTTTTTGTGTTTGGTTTAAAATAGCCAGCCGGGCATCCATTAGAGCTTTGATAAACTTGGTAGGTTCAACTTTGATAATTTTCTTTTTAACCGCTTCCTTTAATATGTCAAATTATCAGACATTGGACTTGACTTATATGTATTATTTTTATACAATAAAAGTGTGGATAAATAGCCTATTAGGTCGATGGGCTAAAAATCTAAAAATATAAATTATTCAAAAACTATGCTTAATTTAAGCCAATTAGGCGAAAAACTAAAAAAACTCAGAGAAAATATTGGATATAGCCAAGAATTCGTTGCTAAAGAGCTTAATCTTACTAGACAAGCTATTATTAACATTGAGGCCGGAAGAAGGAAAATAGATAGCTTTGAGCTTTTTAAATTAGCTGATCTGTATAATGCAAATGCAGAAAATTTACTATCCGAAGAAAGCGTATCGGTTAGTTCAAATTTTCAAGAGGTAGTTATGCATTTAAGAAAAAAAGACTTTTTGGATGAGGAAGAAAAAAAGGCTCTTTTTGAATTCCAAAAAATCTGTGAGGATTATGAATTTTTGAAAAACATCTAAGCATATGTCGCAAAGTATATATCAAGAAGCCGAAAAACAGGCTGATAAAATTAGACGTGAGTTAAAACTTGGTAAAGCCCCTATTCGTGATATCTTCGGACTGTTGGAAGGCCAGGGCATTTTTGTTGTTAAGATACCGATAGGTGGCAATGGTCTTTCAGGCGCTTTTTATTATGATCAAGAAAAAGATTCGGGAAAAATATTAATAAATAGCAACAGATCTAATGGTCATCAAGTTTTTACGGCCGCTCATGAATTTTGTCATTTTTTACTGGATAAAGAAAAAAGAATAATAATTGATGATGATAAAATGGTAAAATCAGTCATTGAAAAACGAGCTGATTGTTTTGCCGCAAATCTTTTAATGCCCAAAGATGGAGTTGATTATTACATTCAAGAAATACTAAAATTAGATGGCAATAAGTTAGATGATCAGTCGCTGGTAAAAATCAGAAATGAATTTGATGTCAGCTGGCAAGCAATTATATATCGCTTGCATGATTTGGGCTACACTTTTGACAAACCCTATAAAGAAAAAATTTCAGATACTCGCATATTAAACTCTTTGTCTGTCCAGCTAGGTTTTGAGGCCGAAAAAAGTGATAGCGATGGTGAGTTTAGGCTACCTACTAATTTTTATCATTTGGCTTTTAAAGCTTATTTTGATAAAAAAATATCTTTAAATAAGCTTTCTGAATTGTTGCGTGAATCATACGAGAAAACTAAAGATTGGGTGGCAGAAATTGAAAAAGCCAAAAATGAAAAAAATAAATCATGAAAAATTTGTTTTTGATAATGCTACCTTTAGCAATTTTGCTCGAATAGAAAAATTAGAGCTAATTTTTTACATCTCCAAAAATATCTACACAACAAAAGAAGTAATAGAAGAAGTTAAAAAGGGAATTGTTAAAAAACCAAAACTCCAATCAATCATTGATAATATTGAGACTGGAAAAATAGAAGTAGAGACTTTAAAAAAGCAACAAAGTATTTTCATGATGAGTAATCTTATTAAAGAGGGGGTTCTCGGTTTAGGCGAAATATCCGCGATGGTGTTGTCGCAAGAGTTAGACGGCATATTCATAACTGATGATGAAAAGGCAACCGAAAAGGCTAAAAAAGAAAATATTAAAATCTTAGATGTTAATGAATTAGGAATAAAAATATCTACCAAGAATAAGTTTAAAGACACTGTAATATTTTTAGAGATTTTAAAAAAACAAAAAGTAATTTCTCAAAGCGAATTTGAAGAAATAAAAAAATCTCTTGAAATAGAGAATTTTATTTTTTAAAAAAAATAATTACCAAAATTAACCAAAAACATAGTTAACAATCTTTATTTATTATCTTGCCCATAATATTTTGACCATTTGTGGGGCTCTTTGTCTAAATTGGGATTATGAACCATGTAACTCCCCATAAAACCTTTATCTTTTATTGTTTCTGAGTTTATAATTCCCCTATAAACATATTCTACAAACTTAGCAGCTATATTATATTTCTTAGCTTGAAAAACAATATATAAATCATCATAACCACCACCTCTTTTGTCCATGTCTTCTAATAAATTATTACGTAAAGAAATTATTCTCTCTTCTTCAGCTATTTCTTTTTCAGTTTTTTTGTCATCCCCACATTCTTTATTATTGAAAGATTCAAAATTTTTCATATACTTGATATTAATTTTTTATTGTTTTATTGGCATCACAATATACAAATAATTGTTTTCTTTTTCTGGCTCAATTAAACAAGGGGTGTTGTTGTTTAAAACTTTTATTGTAATATTTTTCTCGTCTATATTATTTAATCCATCTAAAAGATAACGATAATTAATAGTTATTTCATTTTCATCACCTTTTATGTCGGCTAAAATTTCCGCCTGGCTTTCACCACTAGCCCCAGAAAAAGAAGATATTGAAATCTTGTTTTTTAAGAAAAGAATGGTTATATCATTTATCCCACTTTTTGAGAATAAAGATACTGCCTTTACTGCTCTAATAAATTCTTGTTTATCAATAATAGCTTCTGTTCGGCTTTCATTAGGTATTATTTGCTTATAGTCCGGGTAACGACCATTTATTAAACGGGATATAAGACTAACCGAATCAAAAGTAAATAATACTTGATTATCAGAAATACTTATTTTTACATCATTTACACCATCAATATCTTCATCAAAATTGTTTAAAATCCTTAAAAGCTCTTGGATTGTTTTAGCTGGAACTATAACAACCTCCTCCTCTTTCTTTGAATTTTCTTTTATAACTACCTCTTTTTCTGCTAAACGATAACTATCTGTTGTCGCTAAATTTAATTTGTCTTTATTAAAAGAGAAAAGTACACCTGTTAATTCAACCCTATTTTCACTATTAGAAACCGCGAAAATAACTTGTGATAACGACTTTTTTAAATCATTTATATCTAATATATAAGCCGATTCCCCATTTATAGTTGGTATTAAAGGAAAATCTTTAGCCACCTCTCCTTTTATTTTGGTTTTGTAATTATCTGACTCAATTTTTAATTCTTTATTTCTTTCTTCAATTTTAACTTTTTCACCCCCATTTAGAAGATTGATATAATCAGTAATTAATTTAGAATCAACAGTAAAATTACCCTCTGATTCAATTTTTCCTCTAAGTAAATATTTAACTCCTATTTCTAAGTTGGTACTTATTAATTCTATATTTCCTTCTTCAATTTTTATTAGGATATTATTAAGTATTGGTAAATTTATATTTTTTGAAGTAGCATGTCCGACTATATTTAAACCTTTTTTTAAATTTTCCTGTAAACTTATAAATTTCATATATTTATATTTATTACTTATATTATATATTATTAATTTATATTATAAAATATAATAATAACAATAAGGGGGTGGATTATTTTTTGTTTTTGTTAATAACTAGGAGTTTTATTGGGGTTTTTACTTGTTTTTGTTGTTAATAGGTTGTGATCTTTATTGGGGGTAATTTTTAATAAACTGTTAATTTTTGAAAAAGTTTTGAATTATAAACAATTTATTAAATTTAACTCACAAGCAAAATTTTATTTATCAACAAGGTATTCCACAAAAAATTGTTAATAACCCTGATTAAATAATTGTTTAATTGATTCTACTTCTTGTTTTAACTTTTCATTTCCTAAACTTTTTATTTCGTGAACAATTTTATTATAAGCGTGCATAGCGGTGGTATGGTCTCTTCCCCCTAATTCATGCCCAATAGCAGGGTATGATGAGTTTAATTCTTCCCTTATTAGATAAATAGCTATCTGTCTGGGTGTGACTAATTCTTTTTTACGACTACCACTAATAATGTCTTTATTATTTATGTTATAAAATTTAGCTACTATATCAACAATATCTTTTGGTGACATGGATCGAGATTGAATATTTGACATAAAATCACTAAGTACGTCTTTTACACTTTCTATTGATGGTTTTAAATTTTTTAACTGATGGAAGACTATAACTTTATTCAAAGCTCCTTCTAATTCCCTAATATTATTTTTTACATTTTCAGCGATGTAAATCAGGACGTCTTTTTCTAGATTGAAATTTTTTTCTAAAGATTTTTTTTCTAAAATAGCTATCTTGGTTTCAGTATCTGGTTTGCCAATATCAGCCACCATGCCAGATTCAAAGCGAGATATTAACCTTTTTTCAATAGCTGGAATTGATTTTGGCGGTCGATCAGAAGTAAGAACGATTTGTTTATCGTTTTGTTGTAGTTCATTAAAGGTGTGAAAAAATTCTTCTTGGGTGCCATCTTTTCCCCCCATAAATTGGATATCATCTATTAAAAGTAAATCAACATTCCTATATAAATTTTTAAACTCTTTAGCTTTTCCAGTAGTGACCGCTTGAATATAGTTATTGGTAAATTTTTCACTTGTAGTATAAAGCACTTTATTAGTTTTTGTGGTAACAGCATTGCCTATAGCTTGCATTAGATGAGTTTTACCCAAACCAACCCCACCATAAATAAATAAAGGATTGTAAGATTGGCCAAGGTTATTAACCACCGCTAAACAGGCAGCGTGAGCCAATTCATTACCCTTTCCAACGACAAAATTTTCAAAAACATATCTAGGATTCAAACCAAATTTATTAGTTGAGATAGATTGCTTATTTTTCAAAGATACTATTTTTTCAGCTGATTGATTAAATTGAGGTGTTTTTTCCTGTTTTTTCTCCGTATTATTAATGTCTAACTGAAAGCTATTTTTGGATTTTCTTAACTCTATTTTGTAAATTATTTCTTTTATATTTTGTTTAGTAACACTTTTTAAAGCTTCTAGGATATTTTTATGGTATTTTTCTTCTAACCATTTTTTTACAAAAGCATTGGGTACGCAAAGAATAATTTTATTATTTTCAAAAGAAGATATAAAAGTATCTTTAAACCAGGTAATAAAATTAGCTCGGGATAAACTGATTTCCATTTCTCCTAAGACAGCTTTCCAAACTTGTTCATTATTCATATTGAGGGTAGCTATTATTTATAAAAATTTATTAGAGAATAAAAATAAAACCAGAAAGAATTTGAAAATATAGTTATTTAATTATATTAGATATCCAACTTTTCCACAAGGCGAGTAAATGTTAAAAATATGTTGATAACTAGTGAATAACTTTAAAAATAATTTTAATTGACTATAATACATAGAAATGATATGGTATAAAAACAATTATTTAAACAGAAAATATGCCACAAAGGACCTATCAGCCAAATAAAAGGCGGGCGAAGAAGAAGCACGGTTTTATTAGCCGTATGGAAACAAAAAATGGAAGAAATATTTTAAAAAGCCGCCGTGATAAAGGTAGAAAAAAATTATCAAAATAATTTTAAGCATATAAATGCTGAAAAAGAAAAACAGAATACACTTGAAAAATGATTTTGACCGGGTATTTAAACACGGAAATTCTTTTTATAATAAAATCTTAGGTATTAAATTTTGTAAGAATAATTTAAGTATAAGCCGATTTGGAATAATTGTTAGCTCTAAAATAAGTAAAGGGGCAGTGAAGAGAAATCAAATAAAAAGGATAATAAGGGACTATTTACAAGAGAATATTGATAATATTGAATCAAGCCGAGATTTTGTTATAATTACTCTTCCGGAAATAGAAAAAAAAGACAAATTTGAAATCAGAAAAGCTCTTTTTAATACCCTACAAGCTCTAAAAAGTTTTAAGAATAAAACTTTATGAGATTGTTTTCCAATGTAATAAAAGAAATACTTATAAAACTTATTGTTTTATACCAAAAAACATTATCTTTTGATCATGGTCCTTTGCGAATTTTTTATCCCCACGGTTTTTGTCGCTTTACTCCAACCTGTTCTCAGTATGCAAAAGAGGCAATACAGAAACACGGACCCCTAAAAGGAGTTTTAATGTCTGTTTGGCGAGTATTGAGATGTAACCCCTGGAATAAAGGCGGTTATGATCCTGTTAAATAAATAAATTAATAATTTATTATGGCAAATATTTTTACCACTATTTTTTACCAACCAGTTTTAAATTTGTTGGTTTTTTTATATAAAATAACCCCTTTTAATGATTTTGGAGTAGCAATTATTTTATTAACCATAATAATTAAATTAATTTTTTGGCCTTTAGGCAGAAAAGCGATAAAGTCACAAAAAGCGCTTCAAGATCTTCAGCCGAAAATTGAAGAAATCAAGAAAAAATACAAAGACGATAAAGTAGCTTCTAGTCAAAAAATAATGGCTCTTTACAAAGAAAATAAAGTTAATCCTTTTTCTTCTTGCTTACCCCTTTTAATCCAGCTACCTTTTTTGTGGGCAGTTTTTCGTATTTTTAGAACCGGCTTAGCTAATAATTTAGATTTGGTTTATCCTTTTATTAGTCGTCCGGAAACAATAAATACAATTTCTTTTGGTTTAGTTGATTTAGCTACCCCTAACGTTTATTTAGCGGTTTTAGCCGGCGCTGCTCAATTCTGGCAAGCTAAAATGGTTTCTACCAAAAAACCGGTGGTAAAGACCCCTGGCGCTAAAGATGAAAGTATGATGGCAATAATGAATAAGCAAATGCTTTTCATTATGCCAGCGGTTACTGTTTTTATTGGTATGTCGCTCCCTGGAGGACTTACTCTTTATTGGTTAGTTATTACTCTTATAACCGCTATTCAACAATTAATTGTTTTTAAAAAAGATAAGAATGATAATCAATTGAAAGATAAAGTGATTGACGGGGAAATAATAAAATAAAAAAGTAAATATAAAATAAATATTTAATTTAAAATAAAACAGCTTGAATAAATCAAGTTGTTTTTTTATGAAGATAAAATATTTTTTAATTATTTTACTCTACATTTTTTCTACATCAGATTCATCTTCTAAGATTTCTTCTTCTTCATCCTTTCTACTTTCTTCTTCTGTCTCTTCTTTACCAATCAAACAGACCTCCTGCCAAGGGACATAATGAGAATGAAAGCGCACCTCTTGTTTAGGAGTAGAGGTTGCCCCTTTAGGATAAATTACAATATAGTCAAAATAAGCATCCGCTCCGTTATGAGCACTTTCTGTACATTTTTTTTCACCCGGTTCTAAATCTTCACTTTCAACAAGTTTAGTTGGCGGTGGTTTTACAATATTATAAATAATCGGATCAGTAGTACTGGCAGTACGACCATCTTTAGTGCCCCAAAAATCAAAATATAAATCATTTCCTTCTAAGCGTGATTGGACTAAGATATAATTATTAGTATCATTAACGAATTTAACATCTGGCCAAGGGTCGTAAACAGCCGCATCCATCCCGGCTGGTTCATAATAACTGACGCGATAAGAATGGTGTCTCCTGGCGGTTATAGGTAATCCAGAATTTAGAGCTGAACGGAATATAGTAGTTGCTATTTGGCATAATCCTCCGCCGTATTCAGGGATAGTTTTATCACCCTTTATAACTAATTCTGGTAGATATCCAGAAGCAGCATCAATTTCCCCTAAAGTTTTTACTAGAGAGAATTCTTCATCCGGTTTTATTAATATACCATGGACAGCCTCAGCTCCAATTTTGATATTATATCTTCTGTTAGCTGGAGAGCCGGCGAAATTAGAGTGTCCTATACCAATAATTTCTTTGATTTTGAAACTGTTATTATCAAAATCATCTACATTTATTTTTTTAATTTCAATTTCAGCTTCCCAGCTTCCAGCCAATAAAGATTTATAAATATTTTGAGCACTTTTTTCCAAATTTATTTCTCGACCATTTTTACCCGCTTGCCAATTAGAGACTTTTCCATCCTTTATTTCAAAACGCGGTAAAATAACATCTTGGTTTATTTGAGGAGAGATATCTTTTTCTAAATAAGTTTTTATTTTTTTTAAATCAAATTCAAGTGATAGAGAGTTGATATTATTTTTTTTGGCGCTTACCCAAGTAATTATTTCTTTTCTATCAATACTAAATAACACCTTTTTATCTTTTTCATTTATTTGCTCTAAAAAATATAAATTAAAGTCATTATGAGCAAGTAGTTGTTCTGCTTCTGGTTTTAACTTTTCTAGCTCGGATTGGTTTATTTCCGGATATTTTGATCTTGTTCGTAGCCGTATTTCTGAATTTTTTAATTCAGATAATTGGCTGACAAGATACCTCTCTGCATTTTCCCAGTCTATCTCTTTGCCGATTTTTTCCGGGACGCTTGTCAATTTCTCTTCGCCATTTGTTTCTTCTAAAGAAAAATAGGCATTTTCTGGTTCAATATTTGCTGAAGGGAAAACTTCCGTAATCCATTCGCGTAATATTTGTGGAGAATAAGAAAAAGAAAAATAAAATTTATTTTTATTATCACTCAATGTTTGGGTTTTTAAATACTTAATAAATGATTTGTTTTCTTGGGTAAAAAGTTTGTTTAAAGTTTCTTCATGTTCAAAAGAAAATGAATCTGCATATCTTAGGCTGAGTTCTGGTATATCTGGACTAGCAGCTTTTAAGCTCAAAGGGAAAAAAGCTATTTTATCCCCATAAGAAAATTCTATTCCAGATTTTCTTATTTTTTCCTCTTCCCCCTTTAGTATTTTTTCCACCTCATTTCTAGTCATTTGAGAAACATCAAACTCACCGATAAAAGTTTTAGGTAATAATCTATTTTTATAGTTTTGTGACCAAAAAAAATAGGTAAGCAAAAAAATCGCCAGCAATAAAAAAAATGCTGACAATAAGATTATAATCACTTTTTTCTTTCCGGCCATACTTTAAAATTTAGTCTTTCATGGTGACTTTTATTTTTTCTGACTTAGTTTTATGTAAGGTGATTGTCAAAATTCCGTTTTCTATTTCTGCTTCTACTTTTTTAGGATCAACTTCAGAAGGTAGTATTATAGAGCGGGAAAATGGCCCCCAGTAGCACTCCTTAAATAAGTAATTTTCTTCAGAGATTTTTTCTTTTAGCTCTCTTTTACCTTTTATAATTAAGAGATCATTATGAAGGGATATTTTTAAGTCTTCCGGTTGAGTACCAGCAATAGTTGATTTGATTATAATTTTTTTATCGTCATGAAAAACATCTATAGCCAATTGTCCCTCCTCTTCATTCTCTCCATTTTCTAGCCATTGGCTAATAGACGATTCCCCCTCTTTTATTAGAGGTTTCTCTTTATTTTTTTTATCAAAAAACATACTTATATAAATATTATAGTTATCCTTATATTTTAAATGTACCAATTTTTATAGAAAATGTAAATAATAAATGATAAAAAATTAAATTTTTGATTTAATAAAATAAAACCGCTGAAAACGGCTTTATAGTGGGCTCGTGCAGATTCGAACTGCAGACCTCTACGATGTCAACGTAGCACTCTAACCAACTGAGCTACGAGCCCTTCTGTGCGCCTAGATGGACTTGAACCATCGACCTCCGCTTTATAAGAGCGGCGCTCTAACCAACTGAGCTATAGGCGCTTTCATAGTTGTAATTCTAATTTATCAAATTTTTAAGATTAAGCCAATAAGTCGGATATAATAATTTCAGCTTTATTATTGTTTTTAGCAACAGCTGTTTTACTGTTTCCTTGGGGTTGGTATTTTTTTAAGAAATCAAAAGCGTTTCTATTTTTCAAAGAAAAGGCATAAAGCTCTGTTTCTTCGGTTTTTTCCAAAATAATCAAAGCTATTTCAGCACCAGGTAAACCGGACATCAACTCCTCTATCAAATCTTGTAAAGAATCAAGATCTATTTTTTGTCCCTCTAAATCAGATTGTTTTAAGTGAGACCAAGCTAAGCCATTTTTTTCTATTTTTAATTTGTGTAAAATTTTTCCCCAAATTTTTAAGTCAGAAATACAACGGTTTCTATAAAGTTGTTTTACAATCTCTTCTCTTCTTCCTCCAAGTTTTATTAATTGAGAGGTTGTAATCAATGTTTCTGGAGTTAATTTCCCACTTTTAAAATTTTTTGTCTGCAAGATTATCCCTGCCAGTAGATTTGTTGCTATATTCTCATCTATCAAGGTTTCATCCTTTTCTTTTAATAGATTAAAAATGAGCTCGGAAACAGTTGAACAGCTTATATCTATTAGATTTATTTGTCCAAATTCTTCATTGGCGGCCTGACACGACAAATTTATAAGTGGGGTTTTATAAAAAAATTCAATATTTTTATCATATATCTCACCTAAAGATTCTAGATCATTAGCGCCAATGCTTATTATTAAGTTATAGCGGAATTCGCCGGCTCGAGCACTGACATCTTTAGGTTCAAACCAACCTTTTTCCGGAGAAACAATAAAATTTAGTTGATCTTTTTCAACTACATATTTAATTTGGCTAACTTTAGTTTTGCTTATATTTAAAGAAACTATGAATTTTCTTAAATGATCTAAATTATCTTTTATATTTTCAAACCCAAACAAGAAAGCAAAATTTCCTCTTTTTGTTTTATTGTTTGAACCAGCAACAGAAACACTTTTTCCGAGTTTTTTTAAAAATAAGAAAAGAGCCAGGGAAGCAGATATGTTGTCAGGCTCCCAGTCGGAAGGAAAAACCAATAAAATATTGTTAGCTTTGTCTAATTGATTAAATATTTGTTCTTTTGTTTTAAACATTCTAGAAAAGTAAAAAAAGATTTTTATATTTATAAATAGTTGGTTAATAAAGTAATATATAACTATTTTTAATCCCAGTCAAGGAGCTTTTCTTAATTGACTTTACTGTCTTTTTTTGTTAATTTTATATTATGAAAAAGGAATTGGATAAAGTCTATAACCCAGTTGGACAAGAGGATAAAATTTATGAAAAATGGGAAAAATCCGGGTATTTTAATCCGGATAATTTAAGTTTATCGGAAAAAGCTGAGAATTATACCATAATTTTACCACCTCCCAACATTACTGCTAAACTTCATTTGGGCCATTCTGCTATGATAGCTATAGAAGACATGCTAATTCGCTATAAGCGGTTAAGAGGTTTTAGAACTTTATGGTTGCCGGGGACAGACCATGCTGCTATCGCCACTCAAAATGTGGTAGAAAAGAAAATTTGGCAAGAACAGAAAAAAAATAGGCATGATTTAGGCCGAG
The DNA here is from genome assembly GCA_964431235.1 of uncultured Gammaproteobacteria bacterium. Classification (GTDB taxonomy): domain Bacteria; phylum Patescibacteriota; class Patescibacteriia; order Patescibacteriales; family UBA12465; genus UBA12465. The sequence continues at coordinate 36,825 of CAYSJA010000010.1, read as the reverse complement.
ATAGATTTTTACAAGAAGTCCAATCTTTTTTAGAAGTCACTCAGACAGAGATATTAGAGCAAGTAAGAAAGATGGGAGCATCTTTAGATTGGTCCCGATTAGCCTTTACTCTAGATGAAAAAAGGCAGAAAGCAGTTAGAACAATGTTTAGAGACATGTATGACGAAGGAGTCATATACAGAGGAGAAAGGGTCGTTAATTGGTGCCCTCGCTGTCATTCAACTTTAGCTGATGACGAAGTTGAATATAAAGAAGAAAAAGCTAAGCTTTATTGGATAAAATACGGGCCTTTTGTGCTAGCCACCTCTCGTCCAGAAACAAAATTAGGAGATACAGCTGTAGCAGTTCACCCCACAGATAAAAGATATAAGGATTTTGTGGGCAAAGAATTGGAAATAGACGGAGTTTTGGGTAAATTTAAAGTAAAAGTAGTGGCAGATCAAGCTGTTGATATTAATTTTGGTTCGGGCGTCATAAAAGTTACTCCAGCTCATAGTTTTATTGATAGTGAAATTGCTAATAGGCATAATTTGCCAGCTAAAAAGATTATTGATGAAGATGGTAAGATGATGGGAAATTGTGGACGATATGCCGGGTTAACAACCAAGGAAGCACGGGAAGAGATAGTGAAAGATATGAAAAAAATGGGTTTAATAGACCATATAGATGACGATTATATTCATAATAGTGCTCACTGCTATCGTTGTGATTCAGTGATAGAACCTTTGCCTTCAAAACAGTGGTTTATAGATGTTGATAAAAAGCTAAGCAGACTGGGTAACAAATCCTTAAAAGATAAGGCGATTGAAGCTGTTAAGGCTGGCAAGATAGAATTTATTCCAATTAGATTTAAAAAGAGATATTTAGATTGGATGGAAAATTTACATGATTGGTGTATATCTAGGCAGATATGGTTTGGACACCAAATACCAGTTTGGTACAAGGGTGATAAAGTGTACTGTGGTTTGGAAGCGCCTAAAGAGAGGGGTTGGACACAGGATCAAGATACCCTAGATACTTGGTTTTCTTCTGGAATGTGGACATTCTCCACTTTGGGTTGGCCTGATAATTATAAAAATGGAAAGAAAATTGGAGATTTAGAACGCTTTCATCCTACTCAGATGCTGGAAACTGGTTATGAAATAATAACTTTGTGGGTATCAAGAATGATAATGATGTCATTTTTTGCCTTAGACGAAATCCCTTTTTCTTCAGTTTATCTTCATGGTATGGTTTTAGACAAGAATGGCAAGAAAATGTCGAAATCTAAAGGAAATGGCATTGATCCTTTGCTTATGACAAAAAAGTACGGAGCTGACGCTGTTAGACTTTCGCTTTTAATGGGATTCACACCAGGGAATGATACTCGTTTTAGTGAGGAAAAAATAGAGGCAAAAAGGAATTTTGTCAACAAATTGTGGAATATATCACGTTTTATAATTAACTATAGTTCAGACTCTTTAAAAAAAGATTTGAAGATAAAAGATTTAAAAGCAGTTACCGATGCTGATAAGTGGATATTAAGTTCTTTATTAGAGACCATTGAAAATGTGGGCAATAATTTAGAGACGAATAACTTTTCTTTAGCAGCTGAAAATTTAAATGATTTTACTTGGAACAAATTGGCCGATTGGTATTTGGAGATCGCTAAAATTGAAAAGAAGAAAGAAGATATTCTCGCTTTTATATTAAGAGAAATACTTAAGCTTTGGCATCCTTTTATTCCTTTTGTCACAGAAAGCGTTTGGGGAAGTTTTGACAATAATCTACTAATGGTCCAAAATTGGCCGGATATAAACAAATCAAACTTGTCTTCAGAAATTATAAATAATTCTGACAAGCAAGCCTTCAATCAGGTAAAAGAGTTGATTGTATCTATTCGTAATGCTAGAAGTAAAAATAAGATAGAGCCGGCCAGAAAATTAACAGCAATTGTTTATGGATATGATCAAGAGGAAATTTTATTGAGAAATCAGGATATAATAAAAAATTTGAAAACAGGAATAAATTCTTTGGCAATAAAAAGCAAAGGTGATAAGCTTAAAGGGGCGATTATTGTTATTGTTGGTCAGATTGAAGCTTTTCTTTTAGGAGCAGTTGATGTTGACAAGGAAATAACCAGATTTAATAAAAAGAAAAAATCTTTACAAAACTTAATTAAGATTCAAGAACAAAAATTAGCTAATCAGGATTTTATTGACAAGGCGCCAAAAGATATCGTGGAGAAAGAAAAAGAAAAATTAAATAAATATCAGCTTGATTTAGATAAAATAAGTAAAACGCTTACAAAACTATGACTCTAAGAAATTATTTGTTGGTAATGTCTGTTTTAACCATTATTTGCTGGGGAATATTTTTTTTCGTAGCTGGAACAATAGACCCTTTTTCCACCAATTGGCTTGGCTTTCTATTATTCTATGCTTCCTTATTTTTAGCTTTGAGCGGCTTGAGTACCTTGATTGGTTTTTTGGTGAGATTTATAATTTTAAAAAGAGAGCTTGCTTTTAATTTGGTGAAATTGTCTTTTCGCCAGTCATTCTTATTTTCTTTGTTTTTAATTGTTGCTCTTTTTTTGCAAGCGGGTAGCCTTTTGAATTGGTTAAATTTACTTTTTTTAATAATAACCTTTTCAATTTTAGAGTTGTTTCTAATAAGCCGTAAAAAAAATCGTTAATAATATGAGAGATAAATTGCAAAAATTAAAACAAGAAGTTCTATCTAAGTTAGAAGAAGTAAAGACTGTTCAGAGTTTGAAGAATATAGAATTAAAATATTTTTCCCGTAAGGGAGAATTAAGCTCCATCATGCATCAACTTAAAAATTTAAACCCGGATTTTAGGAAGGAAATGGGAATTTTAGCCAATCAGACAAAAAAAGAATTAGAGGCAAAGATGAAAGTGATAAAAGAGAGATTTGGGGAGAATAATCAATTTACATCAGTAGCAGATGTTACTTTGCCCGGAGAAAAAATGAAAAGAGGCCATCTCCACCCTATAACTATTATTCAAAGAGAGTTAGAAGATTTATTTTCTTCTCTAGGATTTATGATTGTTGATGGCCCGGAGCTAGAAAGCGATTATTATAATTTTACTGCTTTAAATGTCCCCCCTCTCCATCCAGCTCGGGATATGCATGATACTTTTTACGTTTCTTCATCTGGAAATAACAGTAAAGAGCGGGATTTAGTGATGAGAACTCATACTTCGCCCGTGCAGATAAGAGCTATGAAAAAATTTGGAGCACCCTTAAAAGCAATTATTCCCGGGAGGTGTTTTAGGAATGAAGCGACCGATTCTAGGCATGAACATACTTTTTATCAATTTGAAGGCTTAATGATCGGTCGGGATATAAATTTTTCTAATGTAAAGAGTTTATTAGAAATAGTGGGTGAAAAAATTTTTGGTCCAGGGACTAAATTAAGGACGAGGCCAAAATTTTATCCTTTTGTTGAGCCAGGTAACAATGGTGAATATACTTGTTTTTTATGCGGCGGAAAAGGTTGTCGAGTCTGCAAAAATACGGGTTGGCTGGAAATTGTTGGCGCTGGTCTTATTCACCCCGATGTCCTAAAAGTAGGGGGGATTGATCCAGAAAAATATTCAGGATTAGCTTTTGGTTTTGGTTTAACTAGATTAGCAATGCTTAAATATGCGATAAATGATGTTCGTTTGTTTAACAGTGGTGATTTAAAATTCCTTGAACAATTTTAAAATTATGTATATATCTTATAACTGGCTACAAGACTTTATTAAGTTGCCGGCCAAAACATCCTTTAATCAAGTAGCAGAGAAATTAACAGCTCATACAGTTGAAGTTGAGTCTATCCAATCTCAAGCTGATAGATTTAATAATATTGTAGTCGGCAAGGTTTTAGAGGTAAAGAAGCATCCTAATGCTAGCAAACTTAAAGTTGCTACTCTTGACGTTAAAAAGGATCATAAACTTAATATAGTTTGCGGAGCGCCTAATATAAGAGCTGGCCAATTAGTTCCGGTTGCCCTGAACGGAACAGTGTTACCCGGAGGATTAGAGATAAAGACTAGTAAGATAAGAGGTGAAATTTCTGAAGGCATGGTTTGTGCTGAGGATGAGTTGGGCTTAGGAATAGAACATAGCGGTATTATGGTGCTAGATAAGAAAGCTAAGATTGGTGAACCTTTAGCTTCTTATTTAAGAATAAGGGATAATATTTTTGAAATTGATAACAAATCATTATCTAATAGGCCAGATCTTTTCAGTCACTATGGGTTAGCCAGAGAGCTGGCCGCTACTTTTTCCATTCCTTTAAAACCCTATGAAAAAATCATTGGCCAAAAACCGGAAATTATAGAGACTAAAAAAGATAAATTATCAGTTGAAGTTCTAGAAAAGAATAAGTGTTGGCGTTACATGGCTTTAAAAATAGACAACATTAAGGTCGAGCCTTCCCCGGTTTGGCTAAAAGATCGTTTGACGGCAATAAATCAGCGCCCGATAAACAATATCGTTGATTTAGCTAATTATGTAATGTTTGATTGCGGCCAGCCTTTACATACCTTTAATGCTTCCCGAACAGGTAAAATAGTGATTAAGAATGCAATTGACCAAGAAAATATAGAAACTCTAGATGGTAAAGAAAGGGAATTAACTTCTGATGATTTGGTTATCTCCGATGGTAGAGAGGCAATAGCAATCGCTGGGATTATTGGCGGTAAAGACAGTCAGATAATTGACAGTTCAAGTAGTATGATATTGGAATCAGCTAATTTTTCAGCTGATACAATCAGAAAGACGGTGCAACGTTTAGGTCTTAGGACGGAAGCTTCTTTGCGTTTTGAAAAATGTTTAGATCCTAGTTTAACAGAAGACGCTCTTTATCGCTTTTTAACTTTGCTTTTAAAGATGTGCCCAGAAGCAAAGATAATTGGGCCGGTGATAGATATATATAATCGAAAAATCCCCAGTAAGAAAATAAATTTTGAGTTTCCCTGGTTGATTACTAAGATAGGGCAAGAGATACCAAAGAAAGAAGCCTTGGATTCACTTTATCGTTTGGGTTTTGAAGTTGAGGAAAAAGAGAAGGACATAGAGGTTGTTGTGCCTTCCTGGCGGGCGACTAAGGATATAAAGAATAGAGAAGATGTTCTTGAAGAAGTTTTGAGAGTCTATGGGTACGATAATATAAAATCAACTCTTCCTAAAGAAGAACTATTTATTCCAGAGGAAAATAAAGAGAGGAGTTTTGAGCGAAAAGTAAAAGACATTTTATATTTAAGATTCCCTTTATCTGAAACTCATAATCATTCTTTTGTCGGTGAGGAGCAACTAAAAAAATTAGATATGGATTTTTTTCATTATTTAAAGTTAATTAATCCTTTGTCGGAGATTAACAGTATGCTTAGGCAGTCCTTAGCTCCGGGTTTATTTTATAATGTAAAAAATAACCAGGCTAAAAGTGATGATTTGGGATTTTTTGAAGTCGGCAATGTATTTTTTGATGCGCCCGGTGAATTTGATAGGGGAGATAACAAGGAGAGTAAGCTCCCTTATCAGGAAAAAAGAATAGGAATCGTCTTAGCCGGTAAAAAAAGAGAGGTTTTCTCTGAATTAAAGAGTATAGTCACTAATTTTTTACAAGAAATACTAGGAGTTGATAAAGAGATAGTTTTTTCTTGTTTTGACAGTCCGCCGGGCTGGTCAGATAAAAAGATAACTGCTAAAATTTCTATTTTAGATCAAGAAATAGGCTGGTTAGGATCTTTAAGTCAAAAATCCTCACAGAATTTAAACTTAAAAATGAACACCTCTTTGGCAGAAATTAATTTTAATGAACTGGTAAAAATATTTTTAAAACAGCCGAAATTTCGTCTTAAAGAAATAGCTAAATATCCCCCAGTTGTAAGAGATCTTTGTTTTGTTGTTTCTAACAAAATATTGTATAATGATATTAAAGAGGTTTTATCTTCTGTTAACCCACTGATTAAATCAATTGAATTATTTGATATTTACAGCGGGGATAAATTATCACAGAGTGAGAAAAGTTTAGCTTTTCATTTATCTTATCAAGCCGAGGATAGAACCTTAACTTCAGCCGAAGTAGATAAGGTACAGAATGATTTGATAAAAGCGGCAGCTGATAAACTTGGAGCTAAATTAAGAAATTTTTAAAATAATTAAAATAATATGTTTTCAACTTCTATTGATGTTTTAAATTTAGTTTTAGCCGTTTCTATCGCAGTTTTGACTATTTTTTTGGTTTCAGCAATTTATTACATTATTGTTAGTGTTAAGAAGCTGCACCGTTTAATAAATAAGATTGAGGCAGGTGTTTCTAAGACAGAAGAAACAATTTCTTTGATTAGGGAAAAAATAAAAGGAGGGTCAGCTTATTTAATGATTTTAGCAGAAGTAGCTAAACAAGCTATTAAGTTAGCAAAAAATAAAGATTGGTTTAGTAAAAAAGAAGAGAGGAAAAGTCGTAGTAAAAAAACCAAGAAAAAATAATTTAAAATAAATCTTTTAGCTTTTAAAAAACAACGGAAAACTTTCCGTTGTTTTTGATAGTTTAGAGTGATTAATTGTTTTTTACCATTTTTTCTTTTTCATAAACGGGTTAGAGGGTTGACCAGTCTCATTATTGGGAATATTTTTTGTATTTTTACATTTAGGAAAAGCTGAACAGGCTAAAAATGGTCCATATTTTCCTACTCTTACTTTCATCGGCGCTCCGCACTTATCGCAAATTTCAGCTTGGTAAATTTTTTCCAGCTCTTTTATTTTTGGATCTTTTTCGCTTTTTTCGTTGCTATCCCCAGATAATTTTTTTATATTTTTGCATTCAGGGAAAGCGCTACAGGCTAAAAATTTTCCATAGCGTCCGGTTTTTATAACCATCGGCGCTCCGCACTTATCGCAAACTTCATTAGATTTTTCAATAGGCATAATTTTTTCTTTTTTAATTTCTTGATATTTTTTTTGTAAATTATCAGCAAATTCTTGATAAAAATCAGAAATGAACGGTTGCCAGTCTTTGCCCCCTTTAGCTATCAGATCTAAACCCTCTTCCATTTGCGCGGTGAATTCATAATCAACTATTTTAGGAAAATGAGAAACTAAGAGATCGTTTACCACAAAAGCAATATCTGTTGGTTTTAATCTTTTATTTTCATCTCTTTCCACATAATTTCTGGCGGTGATGGTGGTTATAGTCGGGGCATAAGTTGAAGGGCGTCCAATACCGTATTTTTCCATCTGTTTAACCAGGCCGGCATCAGAATATCTAGCCGGAGGGACTGTTTCATGCTTTTCGGAGATAACTTTTATTAGGTTCAGATCGTTGCCTTCTTGGACTTTAGGTAATTTTTGTTCTTTGGTTTTTTCCGGCCAAATTTTTAAATAGCCGGGGAAGGATATTAATTGGCCATTGGCTCGCAAGATATAATAATTTTTGTTGTTATTTGCTTTTATATCAATAATAGTAGAACTAATTTTTGCTGTTGACATTTGGCTGGCAATAGCTCTTTGCCAGATTAATTTATAAAGCTTTTCTTCAGAAGATTCCAGTCCGGCGGCCAGTTTTTCTGGTGAATTTTTAACTTCAGTCGGTCTGATCGCTTCATGAGCTTCTTGGGCGGATTTATTTTTGTTGGCAAAGGATTTTTTTCCACCATAGTACTCTTCTCCTAAATTATTTTTTATCCAATTTTCAGCAGCGCCGGTAAATTTAGTAGCTAGATTAAAAGAATCTGTTCTTATATAAGTTATGTAACCTTTTTCATAAAGTTTTTGCGCTACTACCATGGTTCGCTTGGCACTATAACCTAAGTAACGATTAGCTGTTTGTTGCAGAGTTGAAGTAATAAAAGGGGGCAAAGGATTTTTTTTTCCATCCTTTTTTTCAATTTTTTCTATTTTATAAGAAGAAGATTCTAATTCTGATTTTAAAAGTTTGGCCCTGTCTTCCTTTATTTCTAATTTTTTTAAGGATTCATTATTTATTTTTATCAAGTTAGAGTTAAAGATTTCTTTTTCTTTGGTTTCAAGATCAGTGCTTATAGTCCAATATTCTTCGCTTTTAAATCTTTTTATTTCCCTTTCTCGTTCTATTATTAATCTTATAGCAACACTTTGAACTCTACCGGCAGATAACCCTTTAGCCACTTTTTTCCATAAAAAAGGTGATAGTTTATATCCGACTAAGCGATCCAATACTCGCCTAGCTTGTTGGGCGTTAATCATAGCAATATTTAAATTGCGGGGATTTTTTAAAGCCTCTAAGATAGCCTCTTTGGTTATTTCGTGAAAAACAATACGTTTACTTTTTTTGTCTATTTTTAAAGCTTCAGCCAGGTGCCAGGCAATCGCCTCTCCTTCGCGATCTTCATCAGAAGCTAAAATAACCTGTTCAGCTTCTTTAGAAGCTGTTTTTAAAAAAGCCATAGTTTTTTTAGCTTTAGTCGGGATTACATATTTTGGGGAGAAATTATTATCAATATCTACCCCCAATTCTGCTTTTGGTAAATCGCGAATATGACCGAAAGAAGATTCCACTCGGTATTTATCCGGCAGGAATTTACTTATTGTCCTGGCTTTGGTTGGCGATTCTACTATAATTAGATCCATAATTTTATTTAAAGAGATTTATTTTTTAATAAAGAGTATTGTTAATATATTCAGTGTACTATTTATCTTGAGAGTGTCAAGATTTGAAATCAAACCAGGCCAGCAAATCATCGGCGTTTAGGACAGGATAGGCTCCGGCCTGAATTAATTTATTAGTTCCTTTTGAATTAGACTGAAAAATGTTTCCTGGTAGAGCTAAGATATCTTTATTTTGTTCCAAGGCAAAACGGGCGGTAATCAGAGCGCCTGATTTTTCCGTTGCTTCAATTACTAAGACAGATTTTGCTAATCCGGAAATCAAGCGATTTCTTCTAGGGAAGTTATTTTTTTTAGGTGGACAGTTAGGCGGAAATTCTGATAGCAATAATCCGTTCGCTTGAATGATTCTTTTTGCTAGTTTTAAGTTTTCCGGCGGATATATTTTATCGCTAAATAGGCCTGAACCCAGAATAGCTATAGTGGGAATCTCATGTTTTAAAGCTTGCTCATGAGCAAGAGTGTCAATTCCTCGGGCTAAGCCGCTTATAATGACCAATTGTTGCTTTTGGGATAAAGGTGATAGTATTTTTGTCAAAGCTAAAGTACCATAGGAGCTATTTTTTCGTGAGCCAACGATAGCCAAGGTTAAACTATTATTTTGATTGATTTGCTGTAAATTACCGCGATAGAACAAGAAAGGCGGAGGTAAGTAGATCTCTTTTAGAGATAAGGGATATTCTTTGTCCTTATAGGAGATAAGATTTATTTTTTGTTCTTTTAATTTCTGCTTTAAAAGACCGAGATTAACGGTTTTTTTCCAAGATATAAAGCGGGCAATCAAATTTTCTTTTAGACTAAAATTTTTTAGCCAAGCAGCATTTATTGTTGATAAATCCGGGTTATCAGATAGATTGTTTATTATTTTTAGGCCCGTTTTCGGATCAAGAAAAGGGCAGAGGGCTAATTCTAAATGAATTGGCTTTTTGTAGTTTTGCGCCATATTATTATAATTGTTTAGCAATTATAATATAAGGCGAATAAAACCCCGCTAAACTGAGCGGGGCTTTGCCGGAGTTAAATCAAGTCATCTATAGGATAGCAAGAAGCAATTTTTTTAAGACGGAGATATTCTTCCTTGGAAAAATTTTGCATTACGAATTTTTCCGAAGGAATTTTTGTTTTTAAAAATTCATTTTTAATCCCAATTCTCAGACGAGTGAATTTTTTAGTTTTAAGCTGGGAAATTATAGAGTTTATTCCTCTATGGCCGGCACTTCCGGAATTTTTAGATAGCTTAAAAGAACCAAAGTCAAGATCAAGCTCATCATGGATTACAGTGAGGGCGGTAGTTAAATTTTGGTTTTTTTTAGATAAGATTTTTAATTTTTTAGGGATTAGACCATAGTAATCCAGGATTTTTTTTAAGCTTTCTCCGGATTTATTCATATAAGTGAGAGGTTTCACGAACATAATATCTCCTTTTTGGCAGATTAGAGCTTTAAATTTTTTGTTTTCTTTCCAATCAGGATCAGTTATTAAATTATCAAGAAAAATCCAACCGGCGTTATGGCGGCTATTTTGGTGGGCTTTTTCAGGATTTCCTAAACCGGCAATAATTTTCATATTATTGAGAATAAGTAGTATGTGATTTTTTATTCTGAGTAACTGTTATCTTTATTGGTGTTCCTAAAAGATTAAATTTTTCTCGCAAACGGTTTTCCATGAATCGAACGTAGGAGAAATGCAGATTATCATTAGGACCTATTCTTAAAATAAAAGCCGGAGGATTTGTTTTTATTTGGCGAAATTCGTATATTCTTGGTGGTTTGATCCCCTTACCTTTAGCCGGTTTATGAATTTTAACTACTTTTTTAAGGAATTTATCCGCTTGGGAATCGCTTATTTCCAATTTTCTATTCTCAGCCACTTTTAATATTGTATCCATTATTTTATGTACTTTTTCTCCGGTTTTAGCAGAAATAAATTGTAAGGGGGCCCAGGTAGCAAAAGGCATTTTATCATATAAATATTGAGTCCATTTTTTTGTATTTCTCTCTTCTACTTTATCCCATTTATTAGCGATGAATATAAGCCCCTTTTTTCTATTGGTTATTTCTTCAACTAGTTTTGAGTCTTGGTGAGTAAGAAGTTCGCTGATATCTAAAATTAAAAGAGCAATATCAGATTTATCTAAAAATTTTAAAGATTTTAATATTCCTGGTTTTTCCAAACCCTTGGTTTTTTGGCCTTTTTTAGAAATACCAGCAGTATCAATTAAGCGAATATGAATTTTCTGGTAGATTATATCTGTATGTTGCGGCTCTCTAGTGGTATGGGCTATTGGACTGACAATAACTCGATCATAACCTAAAATAGAGTTTAACAAAGAGGATTTTCCGACATTTGGCTTTCCTAAGAGGCAGACTTTTATAGTATTATTATTTAATTCTCTTTCTTCCTTTTTGTTTTCTAAGCTTTTTCCTAAAAAATTAATAATTTTTTCAAGCAGGTCCCCAGTTCGTGATCCGCTGGCCGCTGACACTAAAAATGGTTCACCTAAACCTAATTTGTTGAATTGTGCTGTTTCAGGAACAAGATTCAAACTATCAACCTTATTAGCTACTAATATAGTTTTTTCTTTGTATTTTTCTATTTTTTTAATAGCTTTTGCCAGCTTAGTATCTTCAGGCATCAAACCGGCTTTAGTATCAACCAGAAAAATTATTAAGTTAGCTTTATCAAGATAATCCCTGGCTTGTTTTTGTGTTTTTGAATCTATATCTAAACCAACAATTTTTTTATTTGTTAAATAATAATCATCAAGAAGACCGGCAGTATCTATTAATTCAAAAGTACTGTTTGACCATTTTACCAGGCCTATATTACTATCTCTAGTTGTGCCGGCAATATCAGATATCAAAGCTTGATTTTTTTCAATTAGGCAGTTGAATAAAGTTGATTTGCCAACGTTAGTACGTCCGCAGATTACTACTAAAGGTAGATTGTTATTTGTTTTTTCCATATTAATTTTCATTATTAGCATCGGTTCCTAAGAGCAGGATGAAATCAACTGTTTCCTCTTGATTTTGATAATCTTTTATCCAGTCAGGAAAAGCAAAATTTTGTTCTGCTCCGGTAATTTTTTCTAAAGCCATTAAGGCCTCATTTTTATTGCCGTAAGTCAAATCAAAAATAATAGATTCTTGTTGATCTCTTTCTTGAGCATTGCTAATATCTAAAATTGTTAAGTCATATTTTTCCAGCCGGGAGGCAGTTTCACTGGCTAGACCGTTTATCCAAGTGCCATTTTTAACAATTATATTAGCTGGCTCTATTAAGGTTATTTCCAATGAGCTTTCCTTCTCATTTTCTTCTTCTTGATTATATTTTTTGTCATTGTTTTCTAAAATATTTTGAAACAATTTTCGTATTTCCCCAAAATTACCAGAAGTGGGGGTAAGGATATAAGCGCCTTCTTCACTGATTGAAGATTTAAGTAATCCATTCGGAGCATCGCTTAATACTTGATTTATTACCTCTTCTTTTTTAATATTTTTAAATAGATTCCATAATTTTATCATTTCCCAAGCTTCAAGATCAGTTGAAATATGACGATTAAATTCGGTTATTAAATTGCTTATAGTAACCGGATTTAGTAATGTTTGACGGGAGAGAAGCTTGTTTTTAATTGCTTCAAGCACGATTTGTTGGCGTTTAGCTCGAGCAAAATCAGATCCTTCCAAGCCATAAGCATGCCTGCTTCTGGTATATTTTAAAGCTAACTCACCATCCATTCTCTGCCAGCCTTTTTCAATATGCAAATGCTCAAAACGAGCGTAATAATTAGGATTATCCTCTTCCCCGAAGATGGGATAAGAGTAATCGTCTAAGGTATTCTCAACATAGATTTCTATACCGCCGATTTCATTTATAATATTTATAAAGCCTTGAAAATCAGCTCTGATATAATAGTGGATAGGTATTTGAAAAACGCTACTTAACGCTTCCATAGTTTTACTCCCTCCGCTTTTTTCTTCTTGAACTTCAGCTAAGGCATTGATATGATTTATTTTTCTCCAACCATTTCCTTCTATAGGGACAACTAGGTCCCGAGGAATAGAGATGAGAGCGGCTTGTTTTACCGAAGGTTTTAAGCTAGCGATTATAATAGTATCAGTTAAATAAGCACCATCATGTCCTTCCCCACCCATGCCTAAAAGTAGAATATTTATTCGATCTTCGTTTTCTCCTATTAGTTCCCTATCACTACTAGGAACTAGGTGTTTTAAGGTATTAAAAAATCCTTTTTCTGTTAACCAGTCTACCGTGCTTTGGCTGGACATAATAACTTTTCCGGAAAAGATTAAAGTAATTACTATAAAAGTAATTATGTAGAAAATTATTCTTTTCTTTTTTTTGTTAGGTTGGATGCCGTCAAAAAATTCTTCGTTAAAATTTTCTTTAGCTTCCTGTTTTTCTATTTCTTCCATTTTTTTCTTGAAGTCTATCATAGTAAATAATAAGAGTCGGGCTGCCCGGAATCGGACCGGGATCACACGCACCCGAAGCGTGTATAATAGCCTTTATACCACAGCCCGGACCATTACTTCTTTTTTTAATCAATTAAGAAGTTTAGTGGACTTGAGGGGACTCGAACCCCTTACCTCCGCCATGCGAAGGCGGCGCTCTACCAGCTGAGCTACAAGCCCCTTCTGCAGAAATAGAGGTAAAGTATGTCGGGCTGCCCGGAATCGGACCGGGGCTACATGCACCCCATGCACGCGTACTACCATTATACTACAGCCCGATACAATAAAAATAGTTCGCTAGGGAACTTATTTTTATATTACCATAAAATCGGAATATTTCAAGCTGATTTTAGATAATTTTTTACTTTAAAATTTTAATCTGACAAAAAATTTTAAAGTATTAATATAATAGGAAATTACTCTTGAAATTTTATTAATTGCACGCTCGAGAGTTGGGTGAGGAAAGCAAGGAAACTGCAAGAATCCCGATTACGAGTGGATATAGCGTGGTCCAGCTAAACTTAATTGTTAGATAATAGGGAAACGGTTGCATTTTGGTCGCGCCCAAAAAAAGTTTTTTGCTTTTTCTCACTCTTTATTTCAATTTAGTTCTTTATTGATTTTATCAAATTACCTTGGTTTATTTTAACCGAGGTTTTTTTAAAATTGCTTTTAATTCATTTTTACAGTAATATAATAATATTAAAAGTAATTATATGAACAATAAAAAAATAATTTTTTCTGGTATTCAACCTAGTGGTCAGTTAAATATTGCCAATTATATTGGCGCTATTTCACAGTGGATTAAAATGCAAGAAGAATACAGATGCATTTTTTCTATTGTTGATTATCATGCCATCACTGTTAGGCAGGATCCGAATAAACTAAAAGAACGGATAAAAGAAGTGGCTAAGATATATTTAGCCGCTGGCGTTGACCCTGAAAAAACCATTATTTTCCAACAGTCAACAGTCAGTGCCCATACAGAATTAGCTTGGATTTTTAATTGTTATGGCGCTCGGATTGCTGATTTAAATAAAATGACACAATTCAAAGACAAGGCCGGTAAAAATCAGGAGTCGGTTAGTGCTGGTTTATATGATTATCCTGTTCTCATGGCGGCCGATATATTGCTATATGATACAGAAGTAGTGCCGGTAGGTGAAGATCAAAAACAACATGTTGAGCTGGCGCGAGAGATTGCCAAGAGGTTTAATCATGAATTCGGGGATTTTTTTAGGGTTCCGCAGGTAATTATAAAGAAAGAAGGTGCTAAAATTATGTCATTGCTCGACCCATCAAAAAAAATGAGCAAAAGTGATCTTAATCACAATAATGTTATCACTTTATTAGAGGATGTAGAGATTGCTGAGATAAAAATTATAAAAGCAGTGACTGATTCTGGTTCGGAAATAGTTTATGATTTAAAAAACAAGCCGGCCATCAGTAATCTTTTAACTATTTATGCTCAGTTAGGCAACAGAGAGATTCCGCGTTTGGTAAAAGATTATAACGGTAAGGGCTATAGCGAATTTAAGAAAGATTTAGCAAAAGTAATAGGGGAATTTTTAGAAAAATTTCAGGAAAAATATAGAGCTATTAGTGATGACGAAGTAATGGTGATATTGGAAGAAGGTCGGAAGAGAGCCAAGAAAATAGCTGATAAAAAATTAGATGAAGTGAAAAGGATTATTGGAATAAACTAAGTTTATTTAATTTTTATAAAATACTTTATTTTACTATTTAAAAAGGGGGATTTAGGTCCTCCTTGTTTTTTTGTTAATTCAATGCCAAGTTTATAAACAAAAAACCGCTTATAACGGTTTTTATGTGGTAAATCATGAGAAATTTTGAGTCTAATTGGCATCAATTCTTTTTGCTATAATTCCGAAGAATATAGCCACTCCAACACGATGTTGGAGGCGACCATTTCTTCTTTCCACGTGGAAAAGAAGAAATACTCCCTAGAAAGGAGGTGATCCATCCACAGCTTCCGCTACGGATGCCTTGTTACGACTTCGTCCCTGTCATCAGTCTTGCCTTCGTCCCACAAAAGTGAGCCTTCGGGCACTACCAACTCCCTTGACGTGACGGGCGATTATCTTCTTATAAACTTAAGAATTGATGTTCCCACTCAGCGAGCGGATTTCCCGCACTGAGCGAGCTCTAATGCATACTCTGTTTTAGCCGATATAATTTTGCTAAACCAGACGATGTTAAGTGCTCTTTGCTTGCTTGTGAATTTCACCGGATTGCTTTTGAAGAAAGGGATGATTACTTTTTGTAAATCCTTTCTTTTTGTTGCTTCGTAGTGATAATAGTTTTTATGGTTTCGGTATTTATTTTTATCTTCACTTACCAACTTAAGATAAAATTTTAGTTCTATTATTTACATAAATAATAAAACTACCTTCTTCATTAATTAAACCAGTGATGTATTCATTGTTTAACATAATCATTAGAGTAATTCCTTCCTTCGTTAATACGAAGTACTATGAATTAGCTGACTTCTGACGCAGCGTTAGTTTAGTTATATCATTAAAGTAAATTTAATGAAATCGTTGCATCAGATCTCCCGGGGTAAATTAATTTTCCTTTCCCGACATCCTGAAACGAATTTTTAATGAATCTTCCCAATGCTCACCACCCTGTCAAAGGTCGATTCTTCGTTTTATATCTTCAGGCTGCTGTTTGTTTTGAGATCCTCCGCCAATCTCCTCGCGGAAATTGACTATCTCTTAACTACGCTCCTTAATAGACAAAAAGGAGGAACGGATTTTAACCGTTTGGTAAATTAATCTGCCCGGCGCGGATATTGTGAGTACAAAACCCGAGAACGTATTCACCGTGGCGTAGCTGATCCACGATTACTAGCGATTCCAGCTTCATGAAGGCGAATTGCAGCCTTCAATCCGAACTGAGAAAGGTTTTAAGGGATTGGCTCCACCTTGCGATTTGGCTTCCCTCTGTACCTCCCATTGTAGCACGTGTGTTGCCCAAGGCGTAAGAACCATGCTGATTTGACGTCATCCCACCTTCCTCCCATTTAAAACGGGCAGTCTCCTATGACATGTAAAACATAGAATCAGGGTTGCGCTCGTTTCCCGACTTAACGGTACATCTCACGACACGAGCTGACGACAACCATGCAGCATCTGTCTAGCACCCTCGAAGGCGAATCTGTTTCCAGATCTTGCAGCTAGATGTCAAGCCTTGGTGAGGTTCCTCGCTTACCGTCGAATTAAACCACATGCTCCACCGCTTGTGCGGGTCCCCGTCTATTCCTTTGAGTTTTAGCCTTGCGGCCGTACTCCCCAGGCGGGATACTTAACGGGTTACCTTAAATTAACAACACTGAAAGGGTCGATACTTCCAATGTTTAGTATCCATCGTTTACGGCGTGGACTACTGGGGTATCTAATCCCATTCGCTCCCCACGCTTTCGTCCATTGAGTGTTAGGACTGTCCTAGCAAACTGCCTTCGCATTTGATGTTCTTGCTGATATTAATGGATTTAACCCCTACACCAGCAATTCCGTTTGCCTCTTCCAGCCTCTAGTTTGTCCATCTCTCCCGCTGGCTTGAGATTGAGTCTCGAGATTTAACAGGAGATGTGACAAACCACCTAGGGACGCTTTACGCCCAATAAATCCGGATAACGCTTGGGGCCCTCGTATTACCGCTGCTGCTGGCACGAGGTTAGCAGCCCCTTATTCATCAGGTACCGTCATTGTTTCGTCCCTGATAAAAGCATTTTACACTCCGAAGAGCTTCTTCATGCACGCGGCGTCGCTCCTTCAGGCTTTCGCCCATTGAGGAAGATTCTTGACTGCAGCCTCCCGTAGGAGTCTGGGCAGTGTCTCAGTCCCAGTGAGTGGGGCCATGCTCTCGCACCCCATACTCGTCGTAGCCTTGGTGAGCCATTACCTCACCAACAAGCTGATAAGCCATAGGCTTCTCCCTAAGCGCCGGAGCTTTAATTAAAAAGCATAAGCTTTTTAATACCATCGAGTATTATCCTCACTTTCGCAAGGTTATCCTCGTCTTAGGGGTAAATTACCAATGTGTTACTCTCCCGTTTGCCATGCCTGTATTGCTACAGACATTCGACTTGCATGCCTTAGACACGCCGCCAGCGTTTATCCTGAGCCAGGATCAAACTCTTTGAAAATTTGATTGACTCTATACAAGAATTTAAATAAAAATTTAAATTCAATATTGAGATTCCGTTTAAAAAACGGATAAAATTTATGTTTAGAATTGATGCCAATTAGCATCAAAATTAACCATCACCATGATTGTTTTATATTTTTTTGTTAATGTTCTATAAAGACAGAAAAAAACAGAGATAAAAAATTATCTTGTTTTTCGTAACATTATTCCGTTTTTATTTTTATAACCATATTTTATATTAATAAAAGAAGTCTGTCAAGAGTATAAGAAATTGTTTTTTCTAACTATTTTTTATTTGACTTTTAGCCCTTTCTGCGATATAAAGATATTAATAGTCGTTAATAATTAATAGTTAAATAGAGAAAGAGATGCGCATTAAATTTCATCGTTTTGAAAGAAAAAAAGAAGAGCCTGTTTTTAAAGCTAATCATCAAATAAAAGCAGAAGAAGTTTTTTTGATTGATGAGAATGAAGAGGCGATTGGCAAAGTTTCCTTATCTGATGCTTTGGAGCGAGCTAAGGAAGCAGATCTTGATTTAGTGGAGGTTAATCCTAAAGCTAATCCTCCGGTAGCCAAAATTGTTAATTTAGGGCAACTTAAGTATGAAAGAGATAAGTTGGTTCATAAGCAAAAAATGCAACAGAAAAAAGTGGATATAAAGAATATCCGTTTATCTTTTAGAATTAGTAGCCATGATCTAGAAATGCGCTTGTCTCAGGCGGAAAAATTTTTATCCAAAGATAATAAGATTAAAATAGAGCTTATTTTAAAAGGAAGAGAGAGGCAACACCCTAGGAAAGCAGCGGAGATTATCAATAATTTTGTGGCCGAGCTTCAAGCTAAGGAGGATATTAATACCGAGATTGAACAGCCCTTGACAAAACAGGGTGGAAGATTTACTATTATATTGATAAACAAAAAGTAAAAATCTAACACTCAGGTTATTACCTGTTTTTTTAATCTGTATTTATGCCAAAAATAAAAACCCATAAAGCTACTGCTAAACGTTTTATAAAAACTGCTAATAATAAGTTAAAAAAACGTAAAGCTGGTCAAGATCATTTTAATTCTAGAGAATCAGGGAATACTACTAGGGGGAAACGGAAAGATATTCCTGTTACTAAAACTTTGGAGAAAACCATAAGGGCTATTACTCCTTATCATTAATATTTTATTTTATGCCTAGAGTAAAGAGAGGTACTATTCATGTAAAAAAAAGAAAAAAATTGTTAAAAGCAGTTAAAGGATATAAATGGGGACGTAAGAATTTGATTAAATTAGCTAGAACGGCCCGTACTAAAGCCGGCGCTCATGCTTTTGTTGATCGTCGTAAGAAGAAAAGAACAATGCGTGCTTTGTGGCAAATAAAGATAGGCGCTTTAACTAAAGGAAACGGTTTATCTTATTCTCGTTTTATCAATGCTTTAAAAGAGAATAACATTGCTCTTGATCGTAAAATTTTAGCTGATTTAGCAGAAAATAACCAATTGGTTTTTAAAGCTATTTTAAATAAGGTAAAATAATATGGTTTTCTGGTTGAAAATAACACAAATAATAATAGCCATTCTATTAATGGTTGTTATTCTACTACAAAATAGAGGAGCGGGAGTTGGTGGTGTCTTTGGTGGCGGTGGCGGCGGAGTCTATTTAACTAAAAGAGGATTTGAAAAAAAATTATTCGTTTTTACTATAATTTTAGCTATAATTTTTGTTTTATTGTCATTAGCAGCTTTTTGGATAAAAGTTTAAGTTATTGTGTCTTCACTTAAAAATAAAATTTTTTCTTTTTTTAGAAAAACTAAACAGTCTTTAGGCCTTTTTTTATTTTCTAAAACATCCGGGCGTTTAAACCAGATAGATATAGATAAAAAATTAGTTTATTCCTTGTCGCCTCGTAAAATTCCAAATAGCCGGCAATTTAAATATTTAAATAAATTTTTGAGTCCAAAAGAGAGTCTAGTTTTAAAAATCTGTCTAGTAATTTTTTTAATAAACGCGGTTTATTTAGGAATAATCTTTTTTAATCGTTATTTTGAAAGTGTTCCGGTTTTTGGCGGAACTTATATTGAAGGAGTTGTTGGCTACCCTAAAGCCATTAATCCGCTTTATGCCTCCGGTAGGGATGTTGACAATGATTTAAACCGTCTGATTTATTCTAGTCTATTCGCTTATAGCGATTCAGGGGAGCTAGTCTTTGACTTAGTTGATGATTATGAGATTTTTGCAGATAACAAGGAGTATAAAATAACCATAAAAGATGGTGTTAAATGGCATAATGGTAGTATTTTAACTAGTGATGATGTTATTTTTACTTTTAATCTCATCCAAAATGAAAGTTATAACTCTCCCTTGCGATCAGAATTATCAGGAATAAATATTGAAAAAGTAGATGAAAGAACAATTAAATTTATTTTGCCTGAGCCTTATGCTCCTTTTTTAGAAATGTTAACTTTTGGCATTATGCCTAAAAAGATTTGGGAAGGAATAAGTCCAGAAGCAATTACTCTGAATGATTTTAATTTAAAGCCAATTGGGTCTGGTCCTTATAAATTTAAATCTTTGCTTAAAAATAAAAATGGTGATTTAAAGGAGTATCAGTTGGAAGCTAATAAAGAATATTATGCTAAGAAACCATTTATAGAGAATTTAAATTTTCGCTTTTTTAATAATTATACTGAGCTTATAGAAAGTTTTAACGATAATCATGTTGATGGTTTAAGTGTTTTGCCCTTTGCTTATAAAGCAGATTTTTTGTTGCGGGATTCAGTAAATAAATTTGAGCTATTAAGACCGCAGTTGGTAGGTTTATTTTTTAATTTGGATAATAAAACCCTACAAAATAATGATATTAAAAAAGCTTTAGCCCAGGCAATAAATAAAGAGGAGCTTGTTAATAAAGTTTACGGTGAATCTTGTGAAGTTGCTTGGGGTCCGACATTAAAAACTAGTTTTGCCTATAATTCTGGTGTGGAAGATAAAAATGGATATATTTTTGAAGAAGCAAAAGCAGTTTTGTCAGAAAAAAAATTAAAGATAAAGTTAACAGCCATTGATATAAATGGTAATAAATTAGTAGCCGAAAGAGTTAAAGATTATTGGCAGCAGGTAGGAGTTGAAGTAGAAATCAACATAATTCCTTTAGAACAAGCTCTTAATGTTATAAAGGATAGAGAATTTGAAGTTTTGCTATATGGTCAATCAATTGGTGGAGATCCTGATGTTTTTGCTTTTTGGCATTCAAGCCAGATTAGTTCCCAAGGATTAAATATTTCTAGTTATAAAAATAATGAAGTTGACAAACTTTTAGTTGAAGCTAGAGGATCGGGTTCTAAGCAAGAGAGAATAGAAAAATATTATCTTTTTCAAGATATTTTAACAAACGATGTTCCGGCAATTTTTCTTTATTCTCCAACTTATACTTATATTCAAAATAAAAAAATAAAGGGTTTTAATGGTCAAGCTGTTATTACCCCGGCTGATAGGTTCAGTCAAATTACAAGTTGGTATATAAAAACTAAAAAAACTTGGGCTAAATAAATTAGCCTATTTAACTCATAAAATTAAATAATAAACACATGTTTGTACAGAATCAGTCTTCTGCGACGAAAACATCGCAGAAAAATTTTACTGGTCGTTCTCGCCAGCCAGTTTTCAATTCTCGCACTAGGGAAAAAACAAGAGAATATCCGCAAAAAGGTTCTTTTAAGAAAGAATTCGGCCCCAAAAATAATCCTTTACGGATTATAGTTTTAGGTGGGTTGGAAGAGGTTGGCCGTAATATGACAGTAATTGAATATAATAAAGAAATCATAATAATTGATATGGGTTTGCAGTTCCCGGAAGAGGATATGCTTGGAATTGATTATATTATCCCTAATATTAGCTATTTAAAAAATAAAAAGGATTGGATAAAAGGTGTAATTATTACTCACGGTCATTATGACCATATAGGGGCTATCCCGCATATTATGGGAGAAATAGGTAATCCACCTATGTTTATGGGTAAGATGACCGCTGGCTTGGTTAGAAAAAGGCAGCAAGATTATAGGCAAGCTCCTAATCTAAAGATTAAAGAAATAGATGAAACTCATTCTATAAAATTAGGAAACTCTTTTCAGATTGAATTTACCCGCGTTAACCATTCTATCCCTGATTGCTTTGCAATTATAGTAAAAACAGATTTAGGTAATATTATTCATACTGGGGATTTTAAGATAGATTTTTCGCCAGTTAATGACAAGCCGGCTGATCTTAATCGTATGGCTCAATTAGGAACACAGGGAGTATTGATGTTGATGATAGATTCAACAGATGCTACTCATGCTGGTTATCAAATTTCTGAATCAGCTATTGGCGAAGAAATGGGGCACTTATTTGAAAATATAGAGGGGCGGATTATTATTGGGACTTTTGCTTCGCAACTTAGCCGTGTTCAGAAAATTTTAGATTTAGCTGCTAAAAATGGGCGTAGAGTCAATTTGCAAGGCAGGAGCATGAAAGCTAATGTTGAGGTGGCTCATGAAATAGGTTATCTAAAATTTAATCCTTCTTTATTAGTTGATGATAGAGATCTACATAAATTATCGGATGATAAAGTTATTATCATCGGTACTGGCGCTCAAGGAGAACAAAATGCTTTTTTGTGCCGCGTTGTAAATAGTGAGCATCGTTCTATTCATTTAAAACAAGGAGATACAGTTATTTTTTCTTCTTCAGTTATTCCCGGCAATGAACGCAGTATCCAAACTTTAATGGATATGGTGACTCGCCAAGGAGCTAAAGTGATAAATTATAAGATGCTTGATATTCATGCTGGAGGGCACGCTAAACAGGAAGACTTGAAATTAGCTATGCGGCTTTTTAAGCCGGAATATGTAATGCCCATAGAGGCTAATCATTATATGTTGAAGGCTAACGCAGAATTAGCTGAGGCAATTGGTATTCCTAAAAACAATATTTTTGTTGCTGATAACGGACAAGTTGTTTCTTTCTACAGAGATAATTCTGAGAAAGTAGTCGGATTTTTAACAAAAGAGAAAGTTCCAGCTGATTATGTAATGGTTGATGGATTAGGAGTTGGTGATGTTTCTGAGATTGTTTTGCGCGATAGACGCATGATGTCAGAGGATGGCATGATAGTAGCAATTGTGACGATAGATACGAAAACCGGTGATATTATTGGTAATCCTGATTTGATTTCACGCGGTTTTATATATATGAAGGAGAATCGGGATTTAATTGAAAAAACTAGAATGAGAGTGAAAAAAATAGTAAAAGATAAAAATTCAATGACACCAGCTGACGATGATTTTATTAAAAATAAGATTAGAAACGATATTGGTTTATTTTTATTTAAGTTAACTAAGCGTCGTCCCATGGTTTTGCCAGTGGTTATAAAGGTATAATAAGGCAATCAAGGTAAATTGTTAATTAAAATAAAACCCTGTAAATATAGGGTTTTATTGTTTTGTTAATAAGTTGTTGATAAAACTCTTGACAAGATTTTTTTTATGTGTTAATATATAATGTTTTATTAAAAAATGAAGATCGGTTTAAACGGGACAGGCACGACAAGCATGGGGATTTTCTTCTCAGGATTTTCCGGCAATTGCTAGAAATACCTAGAAGGAATTTTCTTGCCTCCCCGTTTAAGCCGATCTTTTTTATTGAAAGGATCGATTTTTGCCAACTATTACATTTAGTTTACCTTTTGCCACACTAATTTCAACCGGCATTTTTACTGTGATAACGCCATCGACAATTATATCATTATTCCCTGTAAGCTCAAATTTTTCTAAATGGAGTAAACTTTGATCCCTTTTTTTAGTATTTATTAAAATATCTAACAATCCGTCACGAGGGTTTGAATCTAAAATATCACCCCTGTTTAATAAGTTTATTATTTTTATAACCCCTTTTTCCTGGGTTTCTAAAGAATAGCCTTTTAAATTTATTTTTGTACCTTTACTTTCTGTTTCTGTTTCGTTTAAAAAATAGTAATCACCAATCAGGCCAAGATCAATTTTTTTTACTCTCCTAGCCAACAAAATATTACAAGCCTCTTCCTCGTTTTTTATACCAAAAGAGACGGCAATTGAATTGTCGCCTCCGATAGGGATTATTCCCAAGAGGGTATTTTTTTGAAAATCACTATAAACATCAGCTTCAATTATTGCCCCCATTATTTTATTAACAGTTTGATTATTGCCAACAGCTATAATAGTTTTGGCGCCGAGGCGGATTTCATTTTGAACAGCGGCTTTTATATTTTTTATATTGCCTAATCTGATTATTTTTCCGTTTAATCCAAGATCGGTCAATCGAATTTCCATTCGATTAACCGCTTTATTATACCGATTCTTATTTAAATAGTCGTCATAAATATAAACGTACATATAATTACTTCAGGCGACTATTTATTTTTTTCATTTTTGTTTTTTTCCGGCTCATTAGTCTTTTTTTCGTTTTCTTGAGAAGATAAAACTTGCCCGTTGATTATAGCTCCTTTTTCTATGGACATTTCTCCATAGCCGATGTCACCATTTATTCTAGCTGTTTTACCAAGAGAAAGATAATTTTTGGCTTTGACATTACCTTTTATCTCTCCGTTAACAATTAAATCTTGAGCTTCAACATTGGCTACCACTTTAGCTTTTTCACCAATAAAAATATTAGCGTCTGTCTTTAAAGACCCCTCTAAAACGCCTTCAATTACGATATTTCCTTGGCCATGAAAATTACCTTTGACTTTAACCGAAGCACCAATTATGGTTTCTGCATCTTTAAATTTTTCTAGTTTGTTTTCACGATTAAACATAATTTTATCATTGAATAAGAATAAAATAACTGCTTTTATTTTAAGCCAATATATTGTTTTTGTCAAAGAAATAATAAATTGGCAAAAGTTGAAAAATTAATTAGATTAGAGTAAAATATCCATAGTTTGCTTTGTTTAGCAATATTTTTGTTCCCATAGTTTAATGGATAAAACAAGAACCTCCTAAGTTCTAAATCCAGGTTCGATTCCTGGTGGGAACACTATTTTATTTATTTGTCAATAAATTGACAAATTTAAATAAAAATATTCTTTTTAATCTTGACAATAATTTTATAACAGATATAATTTTATTAGTTTGTTATAAAAATGTTCCTTAAGGAACCTAAATGTTAAAGGGCCATTAGCTCAGTTGGCTAGAGTGCTTCCATGGCATGGAAGAGGTCAAGGGTTCAAGTCCCTTATGGTCCACATTGATTTGTACCCTAAAAAGTAGATATAAAAGTATCTGCTTTTTTGTTGATAAAATGAGATATAATAAAATAACAAACTAAAACAATATGTGAATCAAATTTTCTAGTGAACAAGTTAAGAAATTAAGGTTAAATCCTTGTGTATTTAAATGTACTAACAACTTAGTTAACTATACTTTTGATTTTAAGAAGTGCGCCTTAAAATTAAACGATATTGAAATCAATGCTAGATAAATCTGGTCAAGGTCAAATAATGCCCCGATTGAATCATTTTTTGGTTATCTAAAAGATAAATCTGATTACTGATTATGTCAAATATTTGAAGAATTAAATGTAAAAATTAATAATTATATAGTATATTATAATAATCAAAGGAAACAATGGTCAAAAAATAGAATGGCCCCAGTAGAATACAAATACAGAAATTATCTCTTAGCTCAAAGGAGGTGGGTAGCGGGTTTAAAAGTATCTACTAAATAGAGTACGGATTATATAATAAGATTAGTTTAAGTTAATTTTTTATAAAAAAATGACAATTCAAAGTTATTATTTTAAGTACTAAGATAAATATCAGCGGTTATATGGCCCATGGTAGTTTATTTTAACTTTATTAATAAAATAGGAGATGAAGTTATATCAATTATATTTTTAATGAATATTTTCTTATTTTTACTGATGATTGAAAAAACTTTTATAATTTATTTTAATTTTTGTTTAAGATTTTTTTATAGAAATTTTATGTCATAAATTAAGGAGAAGAGTCCACATTAATCTAGACTTTTCTAAATTTATTTATTTAATATTAGCTAAAAAATATTTTTCAAAAAATTGTGCTTATCTTTACTTTTTTAGCTAATATTAACATATTTATTTTTCCACAAGAAAAACAAATTTTTGATTAAATATCTATAAAATATTTTTTTATCCTTTTTCTTGTCGCCTTTTATTTTTTATAGTATAATATTTCTATAATTAAATTCTATTTAACTAAAGTTGCTTATAGCAGCTATTTATTATTATGTATGATCTAA
This sequence comes from uncultured Gammaproteobacteria bacterium, assembly GCA_964431235.1. Classification (GTDB taxonomy): domain Bacteria; phylum Patescibacteriota; class Patescibacteriia; order Patescibacteriales; family UBA12465; genus UBA12465. The sequence continues at coordinate 11,263 of CAYSJA010000010.1, read as the reverse complement.
TAATTATTGGTTCTGGCCCAGCCGGAATGACAGCCGGCATATATGCCGTAAGAAGAGAAATGAAAACTCTGATAATTGGTAAAGAGCTTGGCGGCCAAATGATTTGGGCTGATGAAATTGAAAATTACCCAGGTTTTGAGAAAATAAAAAGTTTTGAACTCATTACTAGAATAAAAAATCAAGCTAGTAATTTCGGAGTTGAGTTTAAAGATGGGGAAATAAAGAAAGTGGAAAAAATGCCAGATGGCAATTTTCGCTTACACACCGGCAAAGAAGAGTTTCAAGCTAGAACAATTATTATCACCATGGGTCTTTCTCCGCGCCGTTTGGCAGTTCCGGGAGAAGTTGAATTAGGAGGAAAAGGTATTTCTTATTGCGCTAATTGCGATGGCCCTTTTTATAAAGGTAAAAAAGTGGTTATTGTTGGTGGAGGAAATTCAGCCTTAGATGCTGCTGAATTTATGTCTAAGATAGCTAGCCAAGTTTATTTAATCCACAGAAGTGAGAATTTTAGAGCTTTTGATACTTTAGTGACAGAGGTAAAAGCGCGGCAAAATATTAAGATTTTTATGAATACGGAGATTAAGAAAATTATTGGGAAAGATAGAGTAGAAAAAATATTATTGTTAAATAAGCAATTAAAAACAGAAGAGGAATTAGAAGTTGATGGAGTTTTTATTGAGATTGGTCGCATTGCCAGTACTGACTTAGTAGCTGATTTGGTTGAAAGAGATGAAAGTTATCAAATTATTGCCAAGCCTAATATGGAAACAAAAACTCCAGGATTATTTGTTGCTGGAGATGTAGTTTCCTGTGAATTCAAACAGTTAACAATTGCTATGGGGCAGGCCACTATTGCCGCCTTGAGTGCTTATCAATATTTACAAATGAAAAATGAATAAGATATTAATTGCTAAAAACTAACCGTTTATATAAGGGGTAGTCTTATTTTTACTTATATGAAAATTAAATTATAACTGTTATAATAAAGAAAAGGTAAATAAAATTAGCTTTTATTTTTATGAAAATAGAAAAAAAAATAAATTTGGTGTCTGCTAATATGGGTTATGGTCATCAGAGAGCTGCTTATCCTTTGTTGCATCTTGGCGGTAATGAAATTATTACTGTTAATAATTATCAAGGAATACCAAAATGGGAAGAAGAATATTGGCTTAAGAGTTTAAAGACTTATGAAAAAATTTCTCGCTTTAAAAAGACACCGATTATAGGCGAAGCTGTTTTTTCAGTTATGGATTATTTTCAAAGGATAAGATCATTTTATCCTTCACGCAATCTTTCTCGCCCAGCATTTCAACAATTGTATTTCAATAAATTGATAAGAAAGGGGTTAGGGAAAGATTTAATAGATAAATTAGGAAAAACTAACTTGCCTTTAGTCACTACTTTTTTTGTAGTTATGTATATGGCGGAAGGACATAATTATCGCGGAGATATTTATTGCATAATATGCGATGCTGATATTTCTCGTGCCTGGGCCCCGATTGATCCTAAAAATAGCCGTACTAAATTTTTGGTTCCTAATAGTAGGGTAAAAGAGCGCCTGATGATGTATGGAGTAAAAGAAAAAAATATTTATATAACCGGTTTTCCTCTACCTTTAGAGAATATTGGCGAGAAGAAAGAAATTATAAAAAAAGATTTAACCAGGCGTATCATTGCCCTTGATCAGTCAGGAATTTATCGTCAAAAAGAAAAGGCGCTGTTAAAAAAAATTGTGCCTGACAGTTTAAGGGGAAGAAGTAATAGGCCTTTGGTAATAACTTTTGCAGTAGGCGGAGCCGGTGCTCAAAAAGAAATCGGGGCGGAAATTATTAAACGATTGGCTAATGAAATAAAAGACGGAAAGATAACGGTCAATCTAATAGCCGGTAGTCGGTTTGAGGTAAAAAAATATTTTGAGAAGGAGATAGAAGCAAATAGTTTAGAGAAAGAAAAAGAAGTAAGAATTATTTTTCATAAAGATAAAATAAAGTATTTTCAGCTGTTCAATCAAATTTTGCACCAGACTGATATTTTATGGACTAAACCCTCGGAACTCTCTTTTTACAGCGGTTTAGGATTGCCGATTTTAATGTCAGAGACAATCGGTTCGCAAGAAAATTTTAATAGGGCCTGGCTTATCTCTATCGGCGCGGGAATAGACAGTCCAGATCAGCGTTATATTGATGAATGGCTGCCAGATATGCTCTCTTCAGGTCGTTTAGCTCGTGCAGCCATGGACGGATTTTTGAATGCTGAGAATCAAGGAACATGCAATATAGAAAAAATAATAATTAAAAGATAATTTATGGATTGGTTGCTTGTCGCTTTAAGCGCCTATTTATTTTTAGCAATAGCTAATTTATTGGATAAATTTTTAGTTGATAATATACTAAAGAGTAGCCAGGCCTATGTTTTTATTGTTTGTATTTTAGGTTTGGCTGTGATGTTAGTTTCTCCTTGGTTTTTAAAATGGCCGGGGCTGGCTTGGTCAGCATTTAATTTATTTGTTGGTATTTTATTCGCTATTGCTTTATGGCTTTTGTATGAAGCTCTAAAGCAAGGCGAAGCAGCTAGAATTTTAGTATTTATCGGTGGCTTAATCCCTGTTTTTTCAATAATACTTTCTTTGATATTCTTAAAAGATGTTTATACCTTGAATCAGTGGATTGGTATGGGGTTTTTATTAGCCGGAGTATTAGTGATTGCTCTATTACCCCAGCCACGTAATTTTTTAGCGCGTTTTCTTAAAAAAATAGGATTAAAGAATAAATTTAATCGCCGTGGTTTACAAATTGCTTTTGTTTCCGCTCTGTTTTATTCTTTTTACTTTGTTGCCAGTAAGTATGCCTATAACAATCAGCCTTTTATGAGTGCTTTTTTATGGAATCGTTTAGGGGCCGGATTATTTGTTCTCTTATTTTTATTAAGGAAAAAAGATCGTTTAGCCATTAATTCTTTTTTTAAGAGATCATCTCCTAAGAAAAATAAATTTTTGGTGATTTTTAATCAAATATTGGGATCCAGTGGATTTATTTTGCAAAATTATGCGATTTTTCTTGGACCAGTAGCAATAGTTAATGCTATGCAAGGATTTCAATATGCTTTTTTGTTGATAATAAGTGCTATTTTAGCCGCTTTAGCGCCAAAGTTATTAAAAGAAACTTTTTCTTGGCCTATAATTTTACAAAAAACTGGTGCAGTTATTTTAGTTTTTATAGGACTTTATTTTATTGCCGTTTAAGCAGATTATAGATCTAAAAAATTATAATCATTAGTTTTATTTTTATGGATTTAAAGGGATTGAAAAATATTTTTCATCATCATCCTAATTGGTTTTGCCAAAATAAAAGATTTTTAACAATAGTTGTTATTTTGATCTTAGTTTTTGGATTAGTCTATTTTTTGAAAATCGCTAAGAACTACCCACTTAAACGTGATTTGAAGCATGATTCAGATTTTTTCGGTGTTACTTTTTCTACTAAGTTTTGTCAAGAAATAGGCCTTGATTGGCAGGAAGTTTATTTAGCAATATTGGATAATTTAAAGGTAAAAGAAATAAGATTACCTGTTTATTGGGATGAAATTGAGAAAGAACCAGGGGTATTTGATTTTTCAAAGTATGATTACATAATACACGAAGGTGAAAAAAGAGGAGTGAAGTTCATTATTAATATTGGTTGGCGTTTACCACGTTGGCCGGAATGTCATGCTCCGACTTGGATTAATAAAGAAACAATGGAGTCAACTAAAGGTAAACTAGCTAGAATGTTAATGGCCACCGTTAATCATTATAAGGATTATGATTCAATTATAGCTTGGCAATTGGAAAATGAACCCTTTTTTAATGAATTTGGAATTTGTCCACCTATTGATGAATGGTTCTTTGAAAAAGAGTTAGAAACTATAAAAGCTTTAGATGATAGACCAGTAATTATTTCTGCTACCGGAGAGCTTAGTTTTTGGCGAAAGGAGGCAAAGTTAGCTGATGTTTTTGGAAGCACAGTTTATCGTGTAGTTTGGGGTAAGTGGACCGGATATATCCGTTATCCAATTCCCTCCTGGTTCTATCCTTTAAAAGCTTATTTAGTTGATATACCGAAAGATAAGAGAATAATTATAGAACTTCAAGCTGAGCCCTGGGTTCCTAAAGGAAGTATAATATATCTTTCCGAAGAAGAAATTGATAAGTCTTTTAATCTAGAGCAATTTAAAGCTAATTTACAATACGGTATAAATACTGGCTTTAAAAAAGCCTATCTCTGGGGGGTTGAGTGGTGGTATTATCAATATAAGAATGGCAATCCTGAATATTGGGAATTGGCTAAAACAATTTTTTAATTATGCTATCTATAATAATACCTACTTTAAATGAAGAAAAATATTTACCTCGGCTACTTGATTCTATTTTAAATCAGAATTTTTCTGATTATGAAATAATTGTTTCTGATGCTGGTTCTAAAGATTTGACGCAAAAAATAGCAGTAGAAAAAAAAGTTCGTTTAATTATAAATGATAAAATAAAGCATCCTTCTTTTCAACGCAATCAAGGAGCGCAAATTGCTCAAGGAGAGCAAATTTTATTTTTGGATGCTGATTCTGTTTTACCCCCCGGGTTTTTACAGAAAGCAGTTAAAGAGTTCTTTGATAGGAAGTTAACGGCTGCTAGTTTTTATATAAGATTTAACCCTAGTCGTTGGTATTATAATATTTATTCTTTTATTTCTAATTTCATTTGTTTTTTGAAACAACGTGGTCGATATCCAGCGGCAATGGGAGCTGCTATAATAGTTAGTCGCTCTTTTCATCAAAAAATTAAAGGTTTTGATTTAGAGATTTTTTTATCCGAAGATTGTGATTATTGTGCTAGAATAGCAGAACAAGGAAAATTTAGAATGATTAAGAGTTGTACCCTGCTCTATTCTTCCAGAAGAATACAGAAAGAAGGATTTTTTATTAGTGGTTGGAAGTGGTTTAAAATGGGAATATTCACTTTAACTAATCGTAGGATTAAAAAAAAGATTATAAAATATGATTTTGGAAAATTTTAAAGAGGTTTTTATTTAAAATTTAAATAAATGGTAAACAAACTTTGTTATTAATAAAAAACAGTTCAAAATTTTGGACTGTTTTTCTTTGGAGCCCCAAAGTAGAAGTTAGTCAAACCTGTTTTAAAATTAAAATATTGGAGGATATTAAAAAACATGTTTATAAATAGAAAAAACGCCTTTTAGTAAAAGCGTTTTATACTAATTTTTTTGAAAAGTATCAAATATAATACATAGAAAGGATGGTTAATATATCCTCAACATCATATATTGATATAAGATGCTTTTTCTTATCAAAATCAGGAAGCCCCTCAATAGCATGATGACTACAGGGAAGATTTAAGTAAATATAAGGAATTTTACATCCTTCGATTTGAATAGCTTGTAATGTTCTAAACATCAAAGCATTGCAGCAAAAGGAGTTGGCATCAATTGATATTTCTGATTCATGGACTATATTCATTTCTTTAAAGGCGGAAAAAATTTTCGATATATTCCATTTTCCAAAGTCTATCTTTAGTGTCGACCTAGAATCTAAGCTATCATCAATGGTTTTCTTTTGTTCTGACAATATACAATATTTTGCATTTTCAACCCAATTTATAGCTTGTGACTCAATTCTTAATCCTCTTATGTCCGATCCCATTCCTAAGGAAATGATTGCTTTAGCATTAATTTCTTTTGCCCTGGCAATAATTTGTTTACCATAATTATCTGCTCCATTAGAAAAAATTCTGACAGGAAAAATCATGTATTCAAGAGAATGGTTTGATATTCTTAAAATCTTTTTACTTATAATTTCTGTAACATTCTCTTTGTAGTCTCCGAATCTCTCAAAGCCTGTAATTAAAATTTTATCCATTTTAAATCCTCCTATTATTTAGTTGTTAATTTACTATTTTAATTGATATTTAATGATATAATAATTCATCTAATAAATCAAGGATGGTAAGCCGTAATACTTAAATAGATGATAGTCAAATTTTTCATTTTTATCTAACAAAAACGACCTCTTTTGAAGTTGTTTTTGTATATTTGAGCTCCAAAGTAGATGGTAGTCAAACCTGTTTTAAAATAAAATTATTAGAAAAAGTTAGAAATATTTGTTTATAGTAGATATTATTAATTTTTTATTCTGGTGTTCACTCCGTTTATCTGTCTATAGATTCTATTTTTATTTTTTTTAACTTTTTTTAGTATTTCATTTTCTAAGTCAACGTTTAATATTTCAGATAGTCCTAATAAGTATATAGCAACGTCCGCCAACTCTTCACCAACGTCTGGTAATTTTTTATAATAAGCTCTATAGGCTTCTGATAGCTCTTCATGGGTAAGAAGAAATTCCATAGCTACATTTTTGACATTAAACTTTTTATCAATTTTATTTTGATATATATCTTTTTGTAATTTTTTTAAATCAATCATAGTCAACTCTTTTAATTAAATTATAGCTAATATAATTTTATCATTATCCAGTCCAGAACTCAATAAATAACACAGAAATTTTATTTCCCGTTAGGGTATAAAACAAAAACAACCTCTTTCGAAGTTGTCTTTGTGTTTTTGAGCTCCAAAGTGGAAATTAGTCAAACCTGTTTTAGGATTAAATTATTAGAAGAAATAAAAATATTTATAAAAAATGACCCCCTTTGAATATGGGGATCATTTGTTAGCTGTTGCTAAATATTGGCGCTTTTTATACATGTCCTCTTTTTAGAGGAAAAATCAAATCAAGAGGTTTATAACATTTTTTATTTCAGGGCTCATACTCATCAAATAAAATATTATAAAGAAGAAGACCTCCAGTAATAATAAGCATACAGGCCAATTCAATTACTACAATTAATCCTGTGTTAGCAATAACCATCTTTATTGTCTAAACTTCTTCATCTCCCCATAAGAAAATTCCAAGACCTGCAATTAACAAAGCAAGCGCAAATAATAATCCTATAAAAACATAAACAATTTTATCCATAATCAGATTTTTATAACATTTATTCATCAAACCACAAATAATTTACAAATCTTGCTAATACTATTAAAACAAGTATTACAATAATCCCAATTACTATACCAGCCCCTACTGGATCACGAGAAAACCATTCAGTTAAATTCATTTTTTACCTCCTTTTATTAAGCTTTTAAATAACAATTTAATTATGTTAATTTACTACATATAAATTATAATGTCTAATTTGTCGACAAAGATTAGTATAGTTGCATTTAATACAATATTAATATATACTAAAGCTATAAATAATGTTGACTAAAAAATAGACAAATATGAATAAAAATCAATTAATAAAAACTCTTTCAAGTTTTGGTTTAAGCAATAATGAAGCTCTTGTTTATGTTGCGGGGCTCACCGTAGGCCCTAGTACAATTCTAAAGCTATCTAAAGAAGCTAGTATTAAAAGAACCACTGTGTATTCGGTGGTTGAATCTTTAAAACAAAAAGGATTAATGTTCATTGAACAAAAAGGTTGGAAACAGTATTATGTTTCAGAAAACCCAGAAAAATTAAAAAGCATTGTTGAAAGCAAAAAAGAAATTTTAAAAGAAAGTTTACCCGGCTTATTGTCTTTATATAACATGCATGGTCATGATTCTTTGATTAAATATTATGAAGGTTTAGAGTCAGTAAAATCAGCTTATGAGAGTATGATTAAAGATATAAAAGCACATCAAGATTATTGTATTATATCAAATGCTAATAAATGGTTTGAGTTAGATAATAAGTATTTTATGGAGTTTACTAAAAAAAGAGCTAAACTTAATATTAATATAAAAATATTGTTACAGAACAACAAAGAAGCTAAGAAGTATATTGAAAGACAACAAGAATTTAATTCAGAAGTTAAATTACTACCAAAAGAAGTAAATTTGAAAACTAACTTAGTTTTTATTCCTAAAAGAGCTATAATTCATCAATTAGTTCCACCTATTATAGCTGTATCTGTTGAAAATCCAAATATAATACAGATGTATAAGGAAATGTTTGAAGTTATGTGGAGATCAATAAAAAAATAACCCTATCTAAAAAGGTTGTTTTTTTCTTTGGAGCGGGTAACGGGAATCGAAACAGAGAGATAAAAAAGACAATAATCCCGTATATACTAATTATTGTCTATTATTAGGTAATTATTGTTTAATCTGTAATTATCTAAAACAACTCAATATATCTACTTTTATCACCATCTGGGCAACATATGGTCAACGCTTTTTGCGGGGCAATACAGTGGTTGGTGGTATTTATAATATTTCATCTAACAGTTCTGGTATTTCTGGTTTTGGTAGTTTTTTTCCGAAGTGGCCTCTGTCTTTAAATCTAAGAAATTTTGCATTTAATCCTTTTGCGTTTTCTTCACCAGCTAAAAAAGGAACCCACTCATCATCTTCTGAATGTAAAACAACAAAATTATAACAATGCTTTTTTATTTTTTCAAAATTGTACTTTCCTAATTCGTAAAAACCGTGAGTATCTTTTATTTGATTTTTTTCACTAACAGCTGGGTTATTTACAGCCACCAAAATTACTTTTTTAACTTCTACATCTTTTTGTTGTTTTTCAAGCCAACGTAAAATTGCAACACCTCCTCTAGAGTGTCCAATTAAAATACTATTTTTGTCGGGGTGTAAATTCTCTATTTCACTTAACCATTCATCAAGAATAGGATCATCGGCCTTTGGAAGTTTAGGGGCAAAGAATTTAATATTTTTCTTTTCAACTTCGTTTTTAAGCCAAGGATACCATTTTTGTGTAGGGTCAGTGTCTTTACCGTGGACTAATATTACATTCGGCATAATTTTTTTAGCTTTTAATATCCTCTAATTAAAATCAAGATATGTTTTTGTTCATTTACTTTTTAATATTGTCTAATATTTTATATGACAAATTAATATCCAAAGGAGTTTCAGAAACTACTTCAAATTTATTACCTTTCTTTTGAGATATTCTGTAATAATATCTTCCGCTTTCTGTTATTTGTATCCCTTGAATATTTGTTATACTCCTTAATCTTTTATCTCCCTTTTTGGATTTCAAAGTATTAGGAAACTCATTTAGAACTTTGCCCGTGGGGTCTATAAGCTCCAGTTTTATATCTGATGTATTTTCCTTTGAAAAATCATCTATAAGCCAAAGACTTACAAGTTGTAGATTAGCAGGAATAACTAATTTATCACTTTTAGGCATTTTAGATTTGTCTATTTCTAATTTCATTTCTTCTATACAGTTAAACAAACTCAATAAGTTAGTTTGAGAATCTATAGAGGAATTATTACAAATTATTGACCAAACATTTTTCATATTTTTAATTATTAATTAATAAGATACTTTTAAAGAAGCGACATTTTCTTCTATTTTTGTAGTATGGCTAATAGTATTGCTTCCGACAAACAAAAATTTATATGGAGTATTAAAATTAAAAATTCTACCCCAATTTTCATGATTAAATCCCAAAACATCAGCTATTCTGTTTAGTAGAGAAAAACCAACATTGACATCGCCATTCTCAATCCTAGAAATCACTTTTTGAGTGGTTTCCGCTTGTTTAGCTAATTCTTGCTGACTGATTTTTAGGTTTTCTCTGGTGTTATAAATTTCAACACCTAGCTTAATTCTTTCTTTTGCTTCTTTTGAATATTTATTAAAATATTTTCCTTTTCTAGCTTCAGCGATAGGATCTATACTTATTTTTTTGTTATTCATATTTTTCATAGTTTTTTGGATTTGATTTAAATATATTTAAATATTTTTCGCCAATTTGATTTTGTTTATCAACCTTTTTTCGTTCTCTTTCTGTATCATAATTAGCAGGCTTTTCAAAAGCGTGAAGAAGAACTACTTTATCTTGATGTCTGAAATAAAGAATTCTAATTACCGTCTTTGCGTCTTTTGGATTTAAGATTTCAAAACAACTATACCCATGCAATGGCTTGGAAATTGGAGGAGCAGGTCTTCCCCTATTTTCTCTAACATGACCAATTTTAGCATCAATATCAGCTAATATTTTCTGCTTTCTCTGAATTATGTTTTCTTTGTCTTTATTGGTTGGTAAATATTGTTTTAAATATTCTTTTACTGGACAGTATTTTAAATCTTTATCATAAAAATAAACAACCTCCATATAAAATTATATTTTATGTTATATAAACATATTATATCCTATTGGATATAATTGTCAATAGTATCTCTTTTGATTAAGGTAATTTTCTTCAAAATTACCCCAAATTCACAAAACTTTTTAGCTTACATTAGCCACAATAAAAAGTTACCCAAAACATTGCCCGTAACTTTTGTGAACTCTGTTTTGCTATGGTTTATTTATTCTTTTTAATTCAAATATTTTAGTTTGTTGTAAGGATAATCTTTTTTCGGACGGACTGCCCAGCCGGCCGAAAAAAGATTACTTGCCAAACTGATATTTTAAAAGGATAAAAAGCAAACAAGATCTTTATCTCTTAACTTGATTATAACCACACATCTAACGAAAACTATTTGCCCGATAGCTAAAGTTAGCTAAATTGTGTAAATAGTTACAATCTATAAGAAATACAGATAAGCTGACAAATTGACAATAAAAAAAGACCCTTCGTATGTGAAAGGTCGTATGTTAAACATTTGGTTATCAGGAAAATTTCTTTTTTTCTCTGGTTGTATTTATAATCTTTACTCCTGCCATCCAAATCAAGCAACCAACAAGCATTATGAGGTTTCCATGAACATCTCTTTGTATGTTTACAGGTGAGTCTATAAATATAAATAGTAAGTTGCGAATTAAAGAAAAAGCAGATCCAAGAGCAATAATGTTTACAAGAGTTAATCTCATTGAACTATTTTTCATGATAATATATTTTAAATGAACATTTAGTGAATTATATGAGATTACCACAAGAATTCATTAAAGTCAAGCATTTGTGCTGAATTCAAGCTTGAAGTGCAATTAATACAACAAATACTCGTTTCGGTGTATGCTGAATGTATCTAATAAACAGCTAACCAAAACGAGTATATGTATAAACATCTTAACTTAAAAGAACGCTTTGCGCTAGAGCCGCTTCTTGGACAAGACTATGAACTTTTAGATATTGCTCAGATTTTAGGACGATCACCGTCATCACTGGGGCGGGAATTAATTAGGAATTCTAGAGTAGACGGTAGTTATGAAGCTAGACATGCTCATATGAAGTCTAAGAAACGGCGTCAGCAATCT
>CAYSJA010000009.1:0-22157 GCA_964431235.1 uncultured Gammaproteobacteria bacterium | reverse complement strand
CTTATATTAAATAAAAAATTAAAGAATTAACAATTTAAGTCTAAGTTAACCTAGACTTAAATAACCGTTTTATACACAAAAAACACAAGTTATCCACAGGTATTGTCAATATTTCAAAAAATAAAAAACTTTCAATTAAGAAAGTTTTGAGGCTCGAGCGGGATTCGAACCCGCGAATAGCAGTTTTGCAAACTGCAGTGTTAGACCGCTTCACCATCGAGCCCTTATTTGATATTGGCAATTTTAACTTAAAATATTTGACTTGTAAACTATTTTTATTTTAATTCCCAGCCAGGATCGACTTTTAATTGGGAAAAATCTCTAATTTTACCTTTTGAAACCTTGAAAATGCCGGCAGTCGCTATCATAGCAGCATTATCAGTAGTATATTCTAGTTTGGGAACAAAAAATGAGCTAAGTAGCAATTCTTGTTTAACCGCAATCTCCAATTTTTCCCTAAGTCGTATATTAGCGGCTACTCCTCCAGACAACATAACGCTTTTAGCCTTATATTTTTTCGCTGCCGCAATAGTTTTTTTGATAAGTACCGCGATAATCGCTTCTTGGTATTCATAACAATATTCAGGAATTCTTTGTTTCCAGTTTTTATCTTGTCGTAATTTATATAAAAGGGCGGTTTTTAATCCAGAAAAAGAAAAATCAAAGCTGTTATTATTAATCATGGGTCTAGGAAGTTTTATTTGATCAGTTTTTTCTGCAGTTTTTTGTTTATCTATGTAATTTTGTGCTTGCTGAGAAATGACAGGTCCGCCAGGATAGCCCAAGTTCATCATTTTAGCCGCTTTATCAAGAGCTTCGCCGGCAGCATCGTCGAGAGTTTCACCGACTGTTTTTAATTTATGGTTTTTATCCATTAAGACTAAATTAGTGTGACCACCGGAAACAGTCAGAATTATTGCTGGAAATCTTATTTTTTGGTTTAAGTTGATAAAATTAGCATAAATATGTCCTTCAATATGGTTTATTTCTATAACTGGTTTGTTCCAAGCAAATGCCAGGGAGCGTACAGTTTCTAGACCGACCATTAAAGAAGTGATAAGGCCAGGACCTTTAGTCACTGCAATATAATCAATTTTTTTTGGATTTATTTTCGCTTGTTGTAGGGCTTGATCAATAATTGGTAAGATATGGATGACATGTTCGCGGGCCGCTATTTCCGGAACTACTCCACCATATTTTTTATGGATGTCTATTTGCGAAGCGATAATATTAGACAATACCAAAATTCGTTTGCTTTTAATTTCAGTTTTTACAACTGCAGCCGCAGTTTCATCGCAACTGGTTTCAATTCCTAGAATATACATATGTTTTATTGTATGTTATTTTTAGTAAATAGCCAATATTGACAGGCATTAATAATATCTATAAAATAAAACTAAATCTAAAAGGTTTAGATTTTTATTTTGTATAAAATTTGGTCCCTTCGTCTAGTGGTTAGGACATCAGGTTTTCATCCTGGTAACAGGGGTTCGATTCCCCTAGGGACTACTAATTGAAAATGTCCGGCGAATGCCGGACTTTTTTAGTTAATGATTCACAACGAGACGCCGAATGGGCTAAAATATTATTTCTCTAAAATCAATTCTCCGGTAGCTAGCGCTGCTTCATGTGAAGCGCAGCGCGGTCATGGACGCTCTAAAGCATCCTCTGAATCAAAAATAAATATAAAGCAATCCCCGGGAGGAACTTCGCCATAATTATTTGTTAAAACATGATCAAAATATTTTCACATAATCCGCTATTCTATAATCAGTTCTTGATAAAATTTTTCTTTTTGTTAAAATTCGATGTTTATTTTCTGATATCCAAATCGACTTTAATTGTCTTTTCTGTCTGCCCAATATCATTAAATAATACGTCTTTTTCTGTGATGGTGATTTTTACTTTAGCAGAAAATATTTTTTAGTCAGAGGGAAAATCACCTATCACTTGGCTGAATTCGGCGATTTTTTTAACCCGCATCCTTTTATCAGCGCGCAAGATCTTATCCAATAATTCTATATCAATACGGATGTCGTTACCAATTGATTTACCTGCATATTTTATTCTTATCAGTTTGAATTAAATTTTTTTAAGTATACAGATTTTTATTTTTTAAATTTTTAATACATTTTGTCTATTTAATATCGACTGCAGCTCTTTAACTTTTATCAATAAAGTTTTGGCATCTCTATGGGCTTGCTTTAATTCTGCTTCCGAAATTCCAATAAAATTACCATATTCGATTTTATTTCTTTTCTTTCTCATTTGTTGAAATCTTTGAAATTCATTACCGAGTTCACCGTTAAGCAAAATGGCGGCGACATTGATTACAATGTAATGATGTCCCTCTCCACTTGTTTTTGCTCTATATCCATTAATTAATAATATAGCCTCACAACATAATCTTATAGAATCATAGATGTTGTTATACACAATGTCCTCGTCTCCAGTGCCTAACCCGGACAAATTTTTATTTGCAAAATTATATAACCTGTCAGCCTTCTCAATTTTTATTTCAACCCCTTTTAAGCTGAGCGAAAAAGGCTCAATGGAATTATTATTTAATAATGTTTGAATTTCCTGCAAAATCATATGGATCCCCTTTTAATTTAATTATTGGTGATAAAAATATATTAGATATAAAATTATTTTTTTCTTTTATCTTTTTAACAATTTCCTGACTACTATAAATATGATAATTTATCTCTCTGGCAATTTTTCCTTCTACCGAACTTATCATGGTAGTAAGGGCGTCTTGGTTTATGTTTCCAATCAACATTAAATCAATATCGCTATTATTATTTTCCGTTCCCTTAGCTATCGATCCGAAAATAAATGCACATTCAACATTATCAAGTTTGTCAACCAGATTTTTTAATTCATTTTCTAGGCCGATTGTTTTCGAAATAATGCTTTTTATTTCTTCATAAAGCGGGTGCTCTTTATTCAATCTAAAAAACCGCATATTTCCGCGACGCTCATCTAATAATATTTTATCTTCTACCAAATCATCTAAATATTTTTGATAATGACTCGGTTCTTTATTTAACTTTTTGGCAATTTCTCTAAAATAGTATTCTTTTTCTGGATTTTTTAAAAATAGCTTAATGATTTCTCCTCCACCTTTTTTCAAGAAATTTAGCATATAATATGTTTAATAATTTTTATTTCAATCTTTCTCGATTATATTATACATGATTTATGTACAATTGTACATGTTTTATATATGTAAACTAATATTAGCTAATAATTACACATTCATCAAGAAAAAAATTATATTACCTTAAAGCTTCCGCCCACTTCTCAATTTCCCCAACAATCTCGTCAAAATTTTGGTAAATATCAAATTTAAGACTACAAATTTAAAAAGGCATGTTTGAAGCATGCCCTTTTGATTAGCCTAATAAATTTACTTTTTCGCTTCAGCCAATTCTCTCTGGCGATCACTCAACCAATTATCCCAAGTGGCTAAATATTGAGGAAAACTCATTTTGTTTTCTACTATATAATTCAGCCATTTTTCAGCGGTTAGAACATCATTCTGCAAAGAATTCCTAAAACCTTTAGTATCAGCAAAGCCAAATTTTTCTTTTAACTCGGCTTGTGCCTCTTCTTTAGTGCGGTGTTCCATTTTTTCCAAAGAACCATTGTCCTTCAAACCTTTATAAAGTTCAATGTCTTTTTGGCGGTCGCTTAACCAGGAATCCCAGGTGGATGCGTATTGAGGAAAACTTTCCTTGTTTTCTACAATGTAGTTTAGCCATTCTTCAGCTAATTCAATTTTGTCTTGTTGTAAGGCTAACTGAAAGTCTGAAGTTTTTCTCAATCCGAATTTTTCGATTAATTCTTGCTGAGCCTCTTCTTTAGTCCTTTTTGTTTCCATTTTTTCCTCCGGTTTTTGTTGATTTATAAAAGAATTTTCACTTATTGATTTGCCTCCAAATAATCCCATAGTTTTATAATTTAATTTATTTATCGAACTATATTGTCATTTTAGCATAAATTGACCGAAAAGTAAACCTATCTTATTCTATCCTAAAATTTCCGCCCACTTCTCAATTTCCCCAACAATCTCGTCAAAATTTTGGTAAATATCAGATTTTAAGACTACAAAAAAATATCCAGCTTAATAAGGCTGGATGTTTTTTAAATAATTGCTATTTTAACTTATAATAAGTAGCCCTCCCTTTTCCAATTTTTTTAATAATTCCAGCGGCTATTAATTTCCTAAAATCTAGATTTCTAGTTGGTTTAGCTCTCTTAGTTAAAGCCGCATAATCTCTATCAGTAATATAGCCTTTTTCTTTTATATAGCTAATTATATTTTGATGATACTCTTTTAATTCATCTCCTGGGGAAAGTTTTTCTTTTTCTAATTCTTTAATAACCCTTAAGAATTCATCAATTATACCATCGGTAAAATATTCCAGCCAAGGGGTAAAATCCATTTGATCTTTAATTTCATAATAATCACCCAAGCAGCCAACCTCCTTAAAATAACGAGTAACATTTTGATTATAATAATTTTCAAAACTAAACAGACAAAAAGTATCCAGCCCCATTTTTGCAAGTAAAACTTTAGTAGCTAATCTGGATGTTCGTCCATTACCGTCTACAAAAGGATGAATAACTACAAACTGCTTATGAAAAATTCCTGCTAAAATCAAAGGATCGATATTATTCTTATTTTTATCAAGATAGAAAAATAATTCTTCTAATAATTTGTTTACATCTTTATGATCTGGCGGCAAATAAACAGTTTGATGTGTTTTTGGATTATTAACAAAAACTGATTCTTGGCGTATTTTGCCACAACGATATTTCTCAATTAGTCCAGTGGTAACCGTTTGTTGAATTTGTAAAATTAATTTTTTATTAAAAATTTCTTGACCATTTTTAATTAAATTATCTAAATTAACCAGAGCTTTATTGTAATTTAAAACCTCTTTCTCGCTATCTCTAGCATTTTCAGGACTATTTTTTAGAATTTTTTTTACATCCGTTAGGGGTAGTGGATTTCCTTCAATACTAGTCGAAGAATAAGCGGAAATTTCGCGAGCGCGGCGCTCCATATCTAATAAAATAACACGTGAAAAATTACGATTATTTAACTCCACCACAATTTCGCTAATTCTTTTAATATTAGATAATAATTTGTTAGAAATTGTATATTTTGGGTTAAACATAGATAGTCATATTATAGACGATTATTAGACGATTGTCAATAAGTATTAAACATCTTAAGACTGCTAATTAAAAAGGACGTGGTTAAAGCATGTCCTTTTGGTTAGCCTAATAAATTTATTTTTTCGTTTCAGCCAATTCTTTCTGGCGATCATTCAACCAATTATTCCAAGTGGTTAAATATTGTCAAAGAAATAGACATAGAAAGTCAATTTCCTTATATTTTGTTATTTATTTAGTATTGTACTAAAATGATAGTAAGATACATATTATAAAATATCGCTTTTTAAAATTTTGATAAAAAATTTATGAATAAGAAAAAAATCAATGTTGGTATATTATTTGGCGGAAAATCAGTTGAGCATGAGGTATCTTTGCAGTCCGCGAAGAGTATTTTTGAAGCAATTGATAGAGAAAAATATAATCCAATACTTATTGGAATAGACAAGTCAGGAAAATGGTTTTTAAAAGACAATTCAGAATTTTTGCTTAATGCGGATAGTCCTAAGCTAATAAAACTTAATCAAACCGGTAGTCCAATCGCTCTTCTGCCTCAAAGCGGTGGAAAAATATTTAATCTAGTAAAAACAGATGAAGATCTTAAAATAGATGTTGTTTTTCCTATTCTTCATGGATCATTTGGTGAAGATGGAACTATGCAAGGGTTGTTGAAATTGGCGAATATTCCCTTTGTTGGAGCAAGCGTACTTGGCTCTGCTGTAGGAATGGATAAAGATGTTACAAAGCGCTTATTACGTGATAGCAATATACCGATTGGAAAATTTTTAGTAACCAGATCTGAGGATACAATTCCAAATTTTGAAGATATAAAGCAGGAATTAGGATTTCCGTTTTTTATCAAGCCCGCGAATTCAGGATCATCTGTCGGTGTGAGCAAAATTCATAACGAATCAGAATATTTAAAAGGGATAAAAGATGCTTTTAATTATGATACCAAAATTTTACTGGAAGAGTATATAGAAGGTAGAGAGATTGAATGCTCAGTATTAGGAAATATAAATCCGATCGCCTCTATCCCCGGTGAAGTAAAACCAAGTCGTGAATTTTATTCCTACGAAGCAAAATATATTGATGAAAAAGGAGCAATTTTAGAAATACCGGCAAAAGTTTCAGCTGAGCAGATAAAAGTAATTCAAGCATTAGCAATAAAAGTATTTCAAATTTTAGCCTGTGAGGGATTAGGAAGAGTTGATTTCTTTCTTAGAGATAATGGCGATATAATTGTAAATGAGATCAATACAATTCCAGGATTTACTAAAATTAGTATGTATCCAAAATTATGGGAAGCTAGCGGAATTTCATATACTAAACTTATTGATAGATTAATTCAATTGGCAATAAAGAGATTTGAGAAAGAGCAAAGTTTGAAAACAAGTTTTATTGCTTGAAAATAGGAAAGGTTAACCCGAGAAAGTGTAAATAGATGAATGGTTTAAGATATTTTATTAATATGTTAAGCATTAGAATAAGTGTCTTTTAAAGACAGGCAAATCAGCTTGTTTTTATTAAGATTGAAATAGTTATATACTATAATTAATAAAATTAATATCATTATTCTGAAATATTAATTGATTGAAAGAATGGAAAATAATAAAGCAAAAAATAAAATCGGTTTAGCTTTAGGGTCGGGTGCTTTTCGTGGCTTTGCTCATTTGGGCGTGATCCAAGTTTTAAAAGAAAACAATATCCCCATATCTTTTGTTAGCGGAGCTTCAATTGGTTCTTTGGTGGCTGCTTATTATGCTCTTCATCAAGAAATAGTCAGTTTAGAAGAAATTTTTTTGAACAGCAAGAAAAATTTTTTTAAATTAGCTGATTTGGGTTGGCGCAACGGTTTGGTCAGCGGCGCTAAATATGAAAAGTTCATTGAGCACTTATTAGGTCAAAAAACTTTTCAAGACACTGAAATTCCTTTACTAATTTTAGCTACTGAGCTTTTAACCGGCAATCCCCATACTTTTTTTCAAGGTAAGCTAGCTACTGCAGTTAGGGCTAGCTCTTCGGTACCAATACTTTTTGAGCCGGCTAAGCAAAAGAAAAATCGTTTTGTAGATGGTGCCTTAAGTAATCCGGTGCCGGTTGATCCCTTATTTGCTTTGGGAGCGGATAAAGTAATTGCTGTTAATTTGTACCATAAAAATGAATTTGTGGATAAAAAATTCAACTTAACCCAAGTTGCCTTTAGAAGTTTGCGCATTGTTTTATATAATTTGGCGCAGAATTCAATAAAAAATGCTTCTATATCTCTCAATCCTGATATCTCTTCGCAAATTAAATTCGCCTCTTTACGTAATTATTTTTCTAAAAAATTAGCCGGCGAAATAATACAAATCGGCCGTCGGGAAACAGAAAAAAATATTGATAAAATTAAAACCTGGCTATGAAATATCGTTTATACACAACTTCTTATAGGGCTTGGGACGGAATGTTTAAGGCAATGAAAAAAGCCAAGAAATTTGTGTATTTAGAAATGTATATTTTAGATAGTGATACTGAACATACTCATAATTTTTTTTCTTTACTTAAAGAAAAAGCCAGTCAAGGAATCGAAGTGGTGATTATTGCTGATGCTTATGGCAGCTTATCATTAGAATCTCAAGCAGTGAAAGAATTACGGCAAGCCGGAGCAGAGTTTATCTTTTTTAGCCATTGGTTAAAAAGAACTCATCGGAAGATTCTGATAGTTGATAATGAAACCGCTTTTTTGGGTGGTGTGAACATTAAGGAAAAATCGCGAAATTGGCGCGATTTACAGATTAGAATAGAAGGAGCGCCAGTGAAATTAATTATAAAATCTTTTGCTAATTCCTATTACCGCTGTGGCGGCAAAAGGGAATCAATTCTTCGTTTCAGCTATACTCCTTTATCTAAAAAAATAAAAAATTTCATAATTGATAATTGGCCGAGTACCAATAAATTATATAATTTAAACAGCTATTATAAGAGAAAGATTCTTCAGGCCAAATTTTTACTGCAGATAGTAACGCCATATTTATTGCCTCCTCGCTGGCTGTTGGCGGCTTTAGATGACGCCTGCCGGCGCGGGGTTAAAGTGGAAATCATTATTCCTAAATATACAGATATTAAATACTTGGATAGGATTAATTTTATAAACGCCTGCCGTTTGTCAAGAATAGGAGTTAAATTTTATTTAGGCAGAGAAATGAATCACGCTAAATTAATGCTGATAGACAAAAAAGAAGCAGCTATTGGTTCTCAAAATATGGATATTTTTTCTTTTGAATTTAATTATGAAGTAGGTGTTTTTTCCAGACAGAAAGATTTGGTAGCCGATGTTGAAAAAATTATTGAGATTTGGAAGAAGGAAGCTAAATCTTTCAAGGGTTGGGAAAAGGATATTAAATTTTTCAATCGGTTTTTACTTTATTTTTATAGAATATTTTATCCTATATTTTAAAAACTCTAAATTTTTAGAATTTTTATTAGCTTAAAATAAGGCCGATTTATTATACCAGCCCTTGTTTTTTTGCTTATTTTGCTTTATAATAGGGGCAATATAATTTTAATATAATCATTATGTCAGCCGATTTTATAAAAATACGAGGCGCTCGTACTAATAATTTGAAAAATATCAATTTAGATATTCCAAGGAATAAATTGGTCGTTATTACTGGTTTGTCTGGATCAGGTAAGTCATCCTTAGCTTTTGATACTATTTATGCCGAAGGGCAAAGGCGTTATGTTGAATCTTTATCTTCCTATGCTCGCCAGTTCGCCGGTTTAATGAATAAGCCGGAAGTTGATTTAATTGAAGGTTTGTCGCCGGCTATTTCTATAGATCAGAGGACAATCGGCCATAATCCTAGATCTACGGTAGGAACTATTACTGAAATTTATGATTATTTGCGTTTACTTTATGCTAAATGTGGTCAGCCACATTGCCCTTACTGTAATTTTAAACTTAAATCTTCATACAAGAAGAAAAAAATAGAAAAAATAATAGCAGGCAAAACTGTTAGATCAACTAAAGTGGAACATTTTTTTGTTTGTCCAAAATGCGGTTATAGGCGTTCTGCTTTGGAACCACGCGAATTTTCTTTTAACTCCGGTCAGGGCGCTTGTCCGGATTGCAGCGGTTTAGGGGATAAGATGGAATTAGATGAACGCCTTATATTTAATGAAAAATTGAGTATTTTAGAAGGAGCCATTAAGCCGCTGGCACATTCTAATTTAAATAAAGGCGGGTTAATAGATGATTTGGAAGCTTTAGCTAAACGAAATAATATTGATTTGAATCAGACTATAAATGATATGTCCAAAAGAGATAAAGATTTGATTTTACACGGTGACAGTATTTTTTCAGGATTATATAATTTTTTAGAAAATAAATATCAAGAAACAAAGTCAAATTTTATTAAACAGGAAATAGAGAAGACAATGCATTCTGTGCTCTGCTCTTCTTGCGGAGGGGCCAGGTTGAAAAAAGAGGCTTTAGCAGTAACAATAGAAGGGAAGAACATTTTTGATATCACTAATTTAAGCATAGAAAAAGCTCAAGTTTTATTTTTAAAATGGCAGAAAGATAAACAGCTTTTTTCAGGGAAAGAGACAGTTATGGCACCGATAATAAAAGAGATTAATAAGAATTTAAAATTTTTAGCTGATGTCGGTCTTAGTTATCTGACTTTATCCCGAGCGGCCACTACTTTATCTGGTGGTGAAGCGCAAAGGATAAGGTTGGCTTCTCAAGTAGGGTCGTCTTTATCTGGAGCGCTATATGTTTTGGATGAACCATCTATCGGTTTGCATCAAAAAGATAATAAAAAGCTTATAAAAACTTTACAAAATTTGCGCAATAATGGTAATACGGTGATCGTAGTTGAGCATGACACTGCTACCATGTTGGCTGCAGATTGTTTAATAGATATTGGGCCTGGAGCAGGTGAACATGGTGGAGAAGTTTTGTTTATAGGTCGGCCGGAAAAGATAAAAAATTGCAATAATTCTTTGACAGGCGCTTATTTATCAGGTAGAAAAAAAATATTGACTCCGCAAAAATTTCGTACTGGATCCGGCAAAAATCTGCAAATTATCGGTGCTAGAGAACATAATTTGAAGAATATTAATGTGAAATTGCCTTTAGGCAAGCTAGTAGCTATCACCGGAGTATCCGGATCAGGCAAATCAACTCTAATGAATGATATTTTAGCTAATTATTTAAGCAAAAAATTCTACCACACTAAAGTTGAGCCGGGGGGTTACAATAAAATAATGGGAGTGGAAAATATCAATAAAGTTATTAATATAGATCAATCCCCTATTGGACGCACTCCTCGTTCTAACCCGGCTACTTATACCGGGTTATTCACGGCGGTAAGAGATATTTTTGCCCAACTTCCAGAATCGCGAGTCAAAGGTTTGAGTGCCGGCGATTTTTCTTTTAATGTTTCCGGTGGACGCTGTGAGAATTGTTCCGGTGATGGCGTTATTAAAATAGAGATGCAGTTTTTAGCCGATGTCTATATTACCTGTGATGTTTGCGGGGGTAAAAGATTTAAGGACAAAGTTTTAGAGGTTTTGTATCAGGAAAAAAATATTTTTGAAGTTTTGGAAATGACAGTAAATGAGGCAAGAAGTTTTTTTAAGGACACCCCGATTATTATGCAGAAACTTAATACTTTAGAAAAGGTCGGTCTAGGTTATATAAAGTTAGGCCAAAGCGCAACTACCTTTTCTGGCGGTGAAGCACAGCGCATTAAATTAGCGACGGAGTTAGCTCGCCGTTCAACCGGAAAGACTTTATATATTTTAGATGAACCTACCACTGGTTTGCATTTTGACGATATTTATCGTTTATTGAAAGTATTAAATATGTTGGTTGATCAAGGTAATACGGTTTTAGTGATAGAACATAATTTGGAAGTGATAAAATCATCTGATTGGATTGTTGATCTTGGTCCTGAGGGCGGAGAAAAAGGCGGTTATTTAATAGCAGAAGGCACGCCCGGAGATATTGTAAAGAATAAGAAAAGTTTTACAGGAAACTATTTAAAAGAAGTGTTATAAAAAGTAAATCGGCATTTTATAAAGAAGCCGAGTATTTGATTATTCCATAGCCGATTTTATTTTTTTTATGATATCTTTTTTTATTTTTGGTTGGCAGGCGATGATATCTTGATCGTTTAAATTCCAATTTTTTCCGGAAAAATTAACAACATTAGCTCCAGCTTCACGAGCAATGAGCACGCCTCCGGCTACATCCCAAGCATTGGTTCCGGGTATAACAATAGAATCAACTCGGCCGGAAGCAACATAAGCCAGTTCAATGGCGGCGCTTCCCAACTGGCGGCAATCAAGAGATTTCATTTTTTGTTGTTTATAGTAGTTAAGGGCGATTTTTAAGTCACGTCGTTTTTCTCCATGGCAAAAAGTATGAATAAGTTTATTTTTATTTAAAGGTGATGGCTTTATTTTTTTATTGTTAATGTAAGCGCCCTTGCCTTTTTCTGCCCAAAACATTTCTTCTAAAACCGGAATATAAATTGCTCCAAAGATAATTTTTTGTCGGCAAGCTAAAGCTACAGAAATTGACCAGAGAGGGTTATGAATGGAAAAATTAGTAGTGCCGTCTATTGGATCTATAATCCACAGATAATCAGATTTATTTTTACTGCGACCGAATTCTTCACCTAGGAAAGCATGGCTGGGAAAATGTTTCTTTATATTTTTAATTAAATACTTCTCTATCTCTTTATCAGCGGCAGTTACAATTTGAGTTTTACTTTTTAGAGTTGACTCTTGGCGCTTAAAAGTTTGCCAATTTTTTTTAGCTTTTTCCCCCGCTTTTTTAATAATAGGGATTAATATTTTATTATAGTTTTTTTGAGGCATAAATTTTATCTATTTATCATTTCTAATTTTAAAATTTTGTTTTTAGTAGCAAAAAGAGCAAAGGTCGGCTGATAGAAAATACCGGCAATATTTCCAGGATTAACAATTATAGTATTGTTTTGTTTTTCCAACCAGGGTTTGTGACTATGTCCGTAAAAAATATAATCAAAAGAAATATCCAATTTCTCTTTCATTTTTTTAATATCCTGCTTTTTGTGACAAAATCCTATTTTTACTCCCTCTAACTTTTCTTGCCCGGTGAATCCTTGATAATTTATATTTTTGTATTTATCTAAATCAGATTTGGAGTAAGTATCCCCATTGCCCTCTACTAAAAAAATTTCCCCTAAGAAGTTAGTGGAAAGAAATTTTAGAGTTTTATTATTCCCGACATCGCCGCAACAAATAATTTTAGCCACTTTTTCTGATTTACATTTATCTAGGCAGTTTTTCAAGTTAGGGATGTTATCGTGAATATCGGAAATTATGGCGATTAACATAACTTATTTTTGGGTTTTTAATTTTATTTCATAAGCCATCTGTTCCAGTTTACGTAAATGGCCGCGAGCTTGATCATATTTATTTCTAAGATATCCGGTCATATCAAAATCAATAAGTTGATCCATAATAGAATCGGCTTTAATCTTTATTTTACCTACTTCTTTGAAATTTCCTTTAGCAGCTTGATTAGTGGCATAACGTACTAATTCTCCAATTAAATCGCAAATTCCTCCCAAGTATGATTCATAACTGAAATCAATTTTTTTTATTTCCTTGATTTCTTTTTCTTTAATTACTTGAAAAAAAGTTTTTCCTTCTAGATATTCTTCAGCCGCCGCTTTATAGGCGCCTTCTTTTTTTAATTGTTTAGCTTCAAAACGTTCATCTAGATTTTTAAAAGCTTCTTCCAGCTCAATAATCTTTTTTTCCGCTTCTTTAAATTCTTCACGTTGAAGTTTAAAGATTATTTTTTTAGCTGCAAATAAAAGATTGTTGGAAGCGCTTACTATTTGTCGCCTTTCTTTTTCATTTTTTTCGTAATCTTTTTTCAAGGATTCTAAGAATTTTTTATTTATCATAATTTTATTAACATACCCTAAAGACTTCTTCTAGAGTGGTTTCCCCGGCTAGAGCTTTCAGGATGCCGTCTTGAAGTACGGTAACCATGCCGTTTTTGCTTGCTTCTTCTTCTATTTCGTAGTCTGTTACTTTATCTTTTTGGATTATTTGTCTGATAGCCGGAGTCATTTCTATGGTTTCATATAATCCTATCCGGCCTTTATAACCCAACTGGCCACATTTTTCACAACCAGCACCTTTATAAAAAATTAATTTTTCTGGAATTTTAACAGCTGGATTTTTTATTCCCGCTAAGATTTTTTTTACTTTATTCAAATCTTCAGGAGAAATGTCAATTTTTTGTTTGCAGTGTGGGCAAATCCGTCTAACTAATCTTTGGCCAATTGAAAATTCCAAAGAGTTAGCTAAAGACTGGCGATCAACGCCTAAACCAGTAAAACGGGAAATAGCACCAGCAGCACTATTAGCATGAATAGTGGAAAGTACCAAGTGGCCGGTTGTTGAAGCTTCAATGGATATTTTAGCTGTTTCATTATCTCTGATTTCCCCAATCATCATTATATTAGGATTCTGCCTGAGAAGAGATTTCATTGCTGAAGCGAAAGTATAACCTTGAGCTTCATCTATCTGGGTTTGCATTATTCCCGGAAGTTGATATTCTATCGGATCCTCCACAGTGATTATTTTTATGTCTGGTTTGTTTAGTTTATTGAGCAGGCTGTATAAAGTAGTAGTTTTGCCGCTACCGGTAGGGCCGGTGGTAATGATTATACCTTTATTTTTCTTTATTGCTTTTTTCATGGATTCCAAAGCGACCGAGGTAATTCCTAATTTTTCCATTTCTAAATTGGCGGCGTAAGAAGATAATACTCTTATAGCAATTGCTTCGCCGTAACCGCCGGAGATAATAGATAAGCGGCAGTCTATTTTATTATTTTCCGGCAAATAAACGCTAAAACGTCCGTCAAAAGTAGCTTTTTTTATATTTGTTGGCGTGCCGGCTAAAATTTTTATTTCTGACAGAAGAGGGAGGTAGCTGGTTTTGGGCAGGGAGGCAATATCGTACATAATACCATCAATACGGAATCTTATTTTGACATCATTTTCGGTCGGTTCAATATGGATATCGCCGGCGTCTCTTAAGACAGCCAAGCCCAGGGTCAATTTAATTAATTTAGAAGTGGGAATTTTTTTTATTTTATTTTCGACGCTCAAAATATCTTTGCCTATTTTTTTTATTTCATTCATCTCTTCCTGGTTTATCTTTATACCTCGGCCGATAGTTTGTGAAATTACAATGTCATATAGTTCATTAACATAGTCAAAGTTTCCGATGACACGATAAATTTCATCTAAGCTGGTTTCACCTTCTAAAACTTTTAGAATACCATCCTGTAACATGGTTATCATCCCGTTTTCTATAGCTTGCTGTAAAATTTTAAAAGATGGAGCCTGATCTACTGTCAGCTGACGAATGTTATCATTTACAGTAAAGATTTCAAATATGCCGGAACGATCTTTATAACCGGTGAAGTTACAGTATTCACAACCTTCTCCGGCTTGATATATCGTGTCAAAAGAAATAGGGGCATCCAAACCGGCCTTAGGGGATATAACCGCTAAAATCCTATGAATTAATTCTTTTTCATCTTTTTCTAATTTTTTTTCTTGTCGGCAGTGGGGACATAGCTTTCTCACCAATCTTTGGCCGATGATTGCATTTATTGATGGGGCCAGGAAATAAGGCTTAACGCCCAGATCAATCATACGGGGAATAACTCCTGAAGCATCATTAGTGTGTAGAGTAGATAATACCAGGTGGCCGGTTAAAGAAGCCTGAATAGCTATTTCAGCTGTTTCTAAATCTCTGACTTCTCCTACCATAATTACATTTGGATCTTGGCGTAAAACTGAACGCAATCCTTCAGCGAAGCTAAAACTATGCTTGCTGTCAACTTGGCTTTGATTTATGCCCGGTAATTGATATTCTATCGGATCTTCTAAAGTAATTATTTTAACTCCGGGACGGTTGAGCTGGTTCAAAATAGCATATAAAGTGGTAGTTTTACCGCTACCGGTAGGGCCGGTAGTAAGGATTAATCCGTTTGGTTTGGAAATTTCTTTCTTAAGTAAAGGCACAATTTCCGGCCTAATTCCTAGATTTTCTATATCAAGAGTTCTTGCTTTAGAGTCTAATAAGCGCATAACTACACTTTCGCCAAAGGCGGTAGGTAAAAAAGAGCAACGAACATCAATTTTGTTATCTGACAAAAAAATAGTGAAACGTCCATCTTGAGGTTTGTCTTCAATATTTATTTTTACCCCGGATAGTATTTTTAAACGCGATATTATTTTTTCCCATTTATTTCTCTCTATTATCGCGGCTTCCTGTAAAACCCCATCTATTCTTATTCTGATAACTACGCCTTTTTCTTCCGCTTCAATGTGAATATCACTGGCATTGACTTTAATACCGGCGGCCAGCATTAAAGTGATAATATCACTGACATTAACCTCATTTATCTTCTCATTTAAGTTTTTATAGTTAGTTAAGTCTTGTTGAAATTTTTTTAGTTGATCCGGTTTTATTTCTACGCCGGCGTCATATTTGATTGCTTTAGGTATGGTGCGGTAGACGTCAAGAGCGTAATTAAAACTATTTTCAGAAATTAAATAAATTTTAGTGTTAACGAAATATTTATCGCCCATTTTTTTAACCTCTTCTTGAACTTCATCAGTTGGCTGCAAGCAAGCTATACGAATATTTTTGCCATCATAAAAGAAGCAAACCGCCTTTAATTTTTTAGCACGCTCTTCTTCAATTAATCTCAAAGCTTCCGGGCTGATAGGAAAGCCGACCAAATTAATATAGTCAATTCCTAAATTCTGGGCGTCGCGCTTAATTTTTCTTTCCGCTTCTTTTATCTTTATTTCTTTCTGCTTTTTAGCAAAAACACCGGCGACGCTTTCTTCGTCGCCAGTTGGGTTGAGTAAATTTTCAATTGAAGTTCTTTTGCTCATATACGAATACAGATTAAAAATTCACATTTAGAAATAGTTGATTATCGGCGTTTAAAAATTCTTTCTAATTTAGCCAAACCATCCCCCTTTTTAAGTTTTAAGAATATATTAGTCCAAGCTGATATTTGAAAGGTGGTTAA
Source organism: uncultured Gammaproteobacteria bacterium (assembly GCA_964431235.1). Classification (GTDB taxonomy): domain Bacteria; phylum Patescibacteriota; class Patescibacteriia; order Patescibacteriales; family UBA12465; genus UBA12465. Next base: position 5,856 of record CAYSJA010000009.1, on the reverse strand, counting down.
AAAAGAGCCGACGATAAGAATTAAAGATAAAGCTAAGGCGGCCAGTAAGATTATTAGCCAAATAATACCGTAATCAATTGCAAATATAAAATAAGGAAAAATAACAAGTAGCAAAGCCAAGAGCAGCAGGAAGCCGATTAGGAAGCTGATAAGGAAAAGGATTATACCCATCTCTAAACTGACCAGCCAATTTTTTTGGAATAGTTCCCAAGATTTTTTTATAGAATTTAAGAAGTCTTTTCCATCTAGAACTTTATAAGCAATAGCATATTTTATCATTAAGGAGCAAGCGACAGCTAAAGGTATAAAAACTAGGAAAGCCAGAGTATAAATTAAGGTTAGATAGGTGGAATATTTAGTGGCTAAAGCGATAAGAGGCAAGCTGATAATTGAAAGGATTATGGCGATTGCCAGTTTGACTAAAAGGTTTAATCCTAAAACTGACCAAAAGTTTTCATGCCCGATAGTTATTAATTTTCTGATATTTAAATCAGATGACCTTTTCTTATTAAGGATTAATTTTTTAGAAGCTGCTACCAAAGCTCCTTGAGATGATACTGATAGCCAAATAAATGATATTATCAAAGTCAGGACGATTATAAGAACAGTTAAGGTGTTTATTATGGTTAAGATATCATAAGAAAAAAGCTTTATAAATCCAATAATAAATAGACCTAGAGACTGCAGACCAACCAACAGGACGTTTAAATAATAATAAGAGTTCTCCAGGGCTCCAGCTTGAAAATTTCCAGTTAAGAGTTGGTATTCAAAAGAGCCGCTGGCAGCCACAATAGAAGCGAATAAGCCAAAAAGCCAGAGATATTTATGCTTCCAGGCGATATTCCAGGCTTGTTTTATAATAAGACGGTAAGAGAACATAAAATTTATAAGCTAGCGTTAAAGCTGAGCTTGTTAATTAATTTTAATTGAAAAACTTAATAAAGTCTGATAACATTATAACATAATTTATTAGTATTACCAATATAAAAGGATTTTTAAATAACAGAAATCTTTATATGTTTTTCTGGCAAAATTTAAAAAAAATAGTGGTAGATAAACTAGATCAAAAAGACCTTGTTTTTTCTTATCCTCCCAGCTCTAAAATGGGAGATTTAAGTTTAACTTGCTTTGAAGTGGCTAAAAGGAATCATAAGGATCCGGTTAAATTAGCTTCTTTGTGGGCAAAAAAAATAAATCAAGATAAAAGTTTACTAAAATATTTTAGCGAAGTAAAGTCAACCGGTCCCTATGTTAATTTTTTTCTATCCCTGCAAATTTTAGCCGATAGGATTATTTTAGAAATAAAGGCTGAGAAAGATAAATATGGCCAGAACAGCCAAGGGCAAGGAGCCAAAGTGATGGTGGAATATTCAAATGGCAATACTCATAAGGAATATCATGTTGGGCATTTAAGAAATATCGCTTATGGTGATGCTGTAAGTAATATTTTAGAAGCTAATGGTTTTAATTCTATCCGAGTTTCTTATATTAATGATTTTGGTATTCATACGGCTAAAACTATTTGGAATTGGAAGAACAACCCAGAATATTTAAATCGGCCGGAACCTAAAGGTTTCTTATTGGGCAGATGTTATGCTGAGGCCAGTGAAAGAATAAATGACAGGCCTGAGTATAAGTTAGAAGTGGCGAAAATAATGCATGATATAGAAAGCCGCCAAGGAGAAAATTATAATTTATGGAAAGAGACTAGATCTTGGAGTATAGATTATTTTTCTTCTATATATAAAGAGTTAGGAGTAAAGTTTGAAAAAATTTTTTATGAAAGCGAACTTATAGATGAAGGTTTGTCCATGGTTGAGTCTCTACTAAAAAAAGGTATATTAAAAAAAAGCGATGGTGCAGTAATTGCTGATTTGGAAAAATATGATTTAGGAATCTTGCCGGTGATAAGATCGGACAAGACTGCTCTTTATTCAGTAGCTGACTTAGCCCTAGCAGTTAATAAATTCAGTCTTTATAATCTTTCGGAGTCTATTTACGTGGTTGATGTTCGTCAAAGTCTTTATTTCAAACAATTGTTTAAAGTTTTAAAACTTTTAGGTTATAAACAAAAACTAGTCCACTTACCTTATGAGTTTGTTACTTTGCCTGAAGGAATGATGTCGTCCCGGAATGGCAATGTAATTACTTATTGCGATTTTAAAGAGAAGATAAAGAATAAGTTAGAAAAAGAAACTAAAGTTAGGCGGGAAGATTGGACAAACGCGGAGATAGAAAAAACGGTTGAAGCTTTGACTATTGCAGTGATAAAATTTGAAATGTTAAAAGTAGGGGCAGATAAAACAATTGTTTTTAACTTAGAAGAAGCTTTAAAATTTGACGGCTATACCGCCTGCTATTTAGAATATAGTTACGCTCGTCTTAAGAGTATTTTGCGGAAAGAGGGCTCAACTTATTTCTCTGGTAAAGCAAATTTGTCTTTTTTACAAGAGAGTAAAGAAAAGGAATTATTGATCGAATTAGCCAAGTATCCAGAAGTTGTTGCTTTAGCAGGAGAAAAAAAGAACCCCAGCGAAATCGCTAAATATTTATTTGAGTTGGCTCAAATTTCAAATAATTACTATCATGCCGTTAATGTTTTGAAAGCTGACAAGAAAGTAAAGAAAGCTCGCTTATTACTAATAAAAGCAGTAACCCAAACGCTAAAAAATGGTTTTGATATGTTAGGTTTGCCAGTTTTAGAAGAGATGTAATGAATAATTTTATGAAAAATAGAGAAAAAAATAATATTAATTTAGAAAAAATAGTTGCTTTAGCTAAAAGACGCGGTTTTATTTTTCCATCTTCAGAAATTTATGATGGCTTGACTGCGATTTATGATTTTGGTCCTTATGGTGTTGAGCTAGCCAGAAATATAAAAAAAGAATGGTGGAAAGTAATGACGCAATTAAGAGATGATATTATTGGTTTAGATTCAGCCATCTTTATGAATCCAAAGGTATGGGAAGCGTCGGGGCATATTAAAGGATTTTCTGATCCTTTAACTGAATGCAAAAAATGCCATACTCGTTTGCGCATGGATACTCTATTGGAGGAAGCAGGAATTTTTGCTGACGAAAAAATGACGGAGGAGGAAATAAATAAAATTTTTTTTGATAATAAGGATAAATTGGCCTGTCCTAATTGTGGTGCTAATGATTTTACACCCGGTAGAAAATTTAATCTTTTAGTTCAATCTAATCTAGGTAATTTTACCGGCGATTGGTCTAAGAATCCGGTTTATTTGCGAGGAGAAACTTGCCAGGGTATTTATGTTAATTTTAAAAATATAGTTGATACAGCTCGAGTTAAAATTCCTTTCGGCGTCGCTCAAATTGGTAAAGTTTTCCGCAACGAGATAACTGCCCGTCAGTTTATTTTCCGTACCAGGGAATTTGAACAGATGGAAATGCAATATTTCATTAGACCGGGGGAAGATAAAGATTATTTTAACAAATGGCGTAAAGCCAGATATAATTTTTATCTTGATTTGGGAATAAAAAAAGAAAATTTGCGTTGGCATAAACACGAAAATTTAGTTTTTTATGCCAAGGAGGCCTATGATATTGAATATAATTATCCTTTTGGCTTTAAAGAGCTAGAAGGAATACATGCACGGGGAGATTATGATTTATCTCAGCATAGTAAATTTTCCGGACAGGATTTGAGCTATTTTGACCCTGTGATTAAAGAGAAATATATACCTCATATAATTGAGACTTCAGCCGGAGTGGGGCGGACTTTTCTGGCTTTGATGTGCGACGCTTATAAAGAAGAGAAAGTAAAAGAAGAAGAGAGAGTGGTGTTAGCCCTGGCGCCGAAATTAGCGCCTATTAAAATTGCAATTTTCCCCTTATTGAAGAATAAGCCGGAGCTGGTAGATAGCGCGCGTCAAATATTTGCTGATTTAAAAAATTATTGGCGTTGCGAGTTCGATGATAACGGCAATATTGGTAAACGCTATCGCCGTCAAGACGAAATCGGTACTCCTTTTTGTTTGACAGTTGACTTTGATACTTTGGAAAAAAATGACGTGACCGTTCGTTTTCGTGATAGCATGAAGCAAGAAAGAATTAATATTGAAGAACTGAAAGATTTTTTTAGCAGTCAACTATAATTTGGTTGCCGAAAGAAGTTTCAGGATGAAAATATAAGATAAAATTCCTCCGCTTACGGAATCAGGCGGAGGGATTTTTTAAAAAGCTTAAAAAAGTATTGCTACTTATTTTTATTAGTTGTATAATTAAGATGTAATAAAAAATTTTTATATATTTTTTAAACAGCAAAAAATTTTTTTAAGGAAGGAGGTGATATTATGAAAAAAACCGCCAAAAAAAAGGCTAAGAAACCGGCCGCAAAGAAAAAAGCCAAGAAGACTGTAAAGAAAGGAGCTAAGAAACCGGCCGCAAAGAAAAAAGCCAAGAAGAAATAATTTTTAAGATTTATCACCTAATAAATTTTATTAATTTGAAAATTATACAAAAATCGCCCTAATTTATGGGGTGGTTTTTGTTTTATCCGCAGTTCATGTTATAGGGATTAAAATAATTTTATAAAATATTAACATTTTTAATTTAAGTATGAAAAATAATAAGGCAAAAAAAATTTTTAAAATTATTTTTTTCTTTCTGACAATATTTTTATTTTTAGGCATTTTATTGAAATTTTTTTTAAAGCCGGCAAACTTAGAATTATCTTTTTTAGATGTTGGCCAAGGTGATGCTTGTTTATTGGAATTACCCAGTGGAGAAATTATTCTGATTGATGGGGGTCCGGATAATTTAGTTTTGCGTCGCTTGGGAGAAGAGTTACCTTTTTATCGTCGTCGTTTGTATCTTGTTATCATTAGTCATTTTCATCAGGATCACGTCGCTGGCTTAATAGAAATTTTTCGTCGTTATCGGGTTGACAATTTAGTTTATGGCGCTGGATTAGAGACATCTCTTTACGGCGATATTTTATTAGCAGAGGCAAAAAAGCAGAAAACGAATATTTTTTCTATAGAAAAAAGTATTATTTTTCAATTTGAAAATAATTGTCGTTTGGATATTTTTAATCCTCTTTATTTTTATTCCCCTGTTAATAGCAATAATTCTTTATTTAACAAGTTAGTTTGTAATAATTTTAGTTTTTTGTCGGCCGGAGATAATGAGAAGACAGCAGAAGACGCTTTATTGTCTTCCCGGCTTGATTTATCCGCTCGGATTTTTAAAGCTTCTCACCATGGGGCTAAAACTTCCAATAGCCGGGAATTTTTAGAAATGATAAATCCGGAAATAATGGTTATTTCCGTTGGCGCGGATAATCATTTTAACCATCCGTCCCCAGAGGTTATTGAAACGGCTATTGATTTAGATATAGAGCTAAGGCGAACAGATGAAGAAGGAACTGTAAATATTTTAGTTGACATTGAATTTGAGAATTAATAGAGGATCAACTTAAATTTTAATCCAAAACTTAATTAATTTGGCGGATTATTTTTCTTCTTTATAAAATTTTATATAAATTAAATTAAAATAAAATATTGTAATGGCAACCTAATAGCATTTTGTTCAGAATTAAACTCTAAATTATTTTGCTGATCAGAAATAACTAGGCTATAAGTTGCCTTTACTTTTGCCGCTGTTTGTATTACTTGTCGATATTCTTTTTTATTAACCCCGACTTCAATAGCCGTTCTAATGTTGCCAGCGGTAAAAATAAAATCAACTATGAGATAATAAAATACTCCTAAATGCCAAAATGGTTGCATTTTAATTGGCGTCAATATCAAAAAACCAGAACATTTAATAATTAATTAATCTGTCCAAGTAGGACATTTCTAAATAATCCAAAGTAGGACATTTCTATTTAACC
>CAYSJA010000008.1:0-2508 GCA_964431235.1 uncultured Gammaproteobacteria bacterium | reverse complement strand
AAAAGAGGGGGGTTATTTCTTCCCCGTAGAGAGAAGAAGAAAAAAAGGAGGGGGGAGGATATAGGTGGGGGAGGAAGAAGCAGGGGTGTGGAAAAGTTTTTGTTTTAAATCTCTAAAAAGTGATAGAATAATAAAAGTAAATAAAAGAATATAGATATAAATAAATATTGTTAATATGAAAGCCAAAAATCTAATTTTATTAGCCAGCATTATTTTTGTTTTAAGCGCTATGGCGTTGGTTTTGATATTTTAGAATACTCCTGCTGAAGCAGCTTTTACTTGCGGCGACGATATAACTTTTAATTATAAAGGAAGTTGGGAGGAGAGCTGAAAATTTGGTTAAGCCGATTGTTAAAAAAAAGACAAACATTCATTATAATAATTTATAATGAAAGCACCTTAGCCATTCAAAAAGATTTTTATACACATCATATAATTTTAATGAATAATGATGAACAAATATTTAGATGGAACTAAGAAATAGGTATATTCTTTTGATTTTTAAATATTTTTTAGTCGCTCTTTCGATTTTTCTATATTTATTAGCCGCTAACGGATATTTTTTTCTTATCTGGATAGCCATTGCTCCTATTTTTTGTCTTATTTTTTATACAAGATTTAGGGAATATCTTTTTTACAGTTTGATTTTTTCTGTGATTAGTACATCCTATATTGCCTGGATGAAGGAATATAATTTTAAGGCTTGGCTAATTGCTGCTACTGTTTTTATTGTTTATTTTCTGATTATTTTAGGAGTGGCTAAAAAATTATATGATCGTTATGGAAATAGCTGGATTTTTATTTTGACTGTTCCAACTTTGTTTGTACTTTTTCAGTATATAAAATTTAAGGGGATAAAATGCTTTTGGCTTGAAATAGGTGTGTCTCAACCCACAATGGCTCCTTTAATTTGGTATATTGGAGGAGTTGGCATAACTTTTCTAATTGTTCTATTTAATCTCTTTTTGGCTAGTTTAATTGAGAAGAGAAACAAACTAAGACTAAGCTTTCTTATTTTATTTTTGTTGATTATTATTGGTTGTTCTTTATATAGTAACTTGGTTGCCTATAATTCAGAGACAAAGATTAAAGTAGCAACTATCCAATTAAATAATAAAGAGAGTTGGCCAGGCAGAGTTAAGAGAGCAGAAGAGTTAATTGATGAGTATAGAGATTTGACTTTTAAATTAAGAGATTTCCAACCAGATTTAGTAATTTGGCCAGAGTATGCCATACCTGCTGATATCTATAATGCTCCAAGGTTATTGAAAAAGATTGAAGATATTTCAGAAGAAGTCAGTACTGTTTTGGTATTAGGTTCTTTAGAATGGGTTGGCGAGCAAGGCGATCATACTGACAATATTCTTGTTTTTGATAAGGGTAAATTCTTGGGCAAGAGTGATGCCGCTTACGTGTTCCCTTCTTTTTTTCATAGTGCCACTGTTATTCCTAGAAATATAGAAAAGAAAAAAATATATTATTCAAGTGCCGGAAATTTTGCTACCAATCTGTGTTACGAAGAGTTGTTTTCTAATATAGTCAGGAAGAGGGCTCAAAAAATAAATTATTTTATTTTTGCAGCTAACAATCAGGATATTGTTGAAGAGAGGGGGGATAGATTAGTTTCTATGTTTGCCAGATTAAGAAGTGCAGAGAATAGAAGATTTTCTATTCGGTCTACTAATTGTGGATATTCTTACTTTATTTCTCCTACAGGCAGAGTTATAATAAAGGAGAGAGGGGATTTATTAGGAAATCATATACTTAAAGCAGAAATACCTTTATTATTTTTAGGAAAGACCTTCTACTCTGAACACGGTAATTTAATTATCAATACCTTTATATTTTTATACTTTTTTATTTTGGTGATTTATTTATTAAGATATAAATTTTTAAACAATAAAAATGAATAACAAAGTAAAATTTTTTATTATTATTTTTGGTTTAGTAATAACTTTATTTTTAATATTTTTTTATTATAACAACAATATAGCAATAGCTGGATCAGGAGGAGCGGATGAATGTACTCCCGAAGGGTTTTCGCAGTGTTGTAATAGTAATAATGGATACCAAGATTGTGACGACTACGACGGCGATGGATATCTTGAATGGTCTGATTGTTACTCATGTGATGATTCTAATGTTTGCACTGAAGATATTTGTATTAGTGGAACTTGCCATAACAATCTAATATGTGATGGTAGTACTTGTGCTATCGGCTCTGCCGATTATTGTAATAATTGCGATCATTGTTTTGATGGTCAGCAAAATTGTGACGAAATCGGTATTGACTGCGGGGGAACAAATTGTGAATCTTGTTCTGTGCCTACCCAATCCCACAATGTCTGGGGCTGGGCTTGGGCAGGAGCTCCGCAAACTAGCGGAGGAGAAGAAAAATTAGGGCTGGGCTGGATTAGTTTTAATTGTACAAACCAGGGAAGTTGTGCAAGTTCTAATTATGGAGTTAATATTAAACCGGATGGCGATATGACCGGATATGCTTATTAT
>CAYSJA010000007.1:0-3324 GCA_964431235.1 uncultured Gammaproteobacteria bacterium | reverse complement strand
TGGAGGCTTGTATAACTGGAACGAAGCCATGCGTGGTTCAACTGTTGCAGGAGCACGAGGCATTTGTCCAGCTGGTTGGCATGTTCCTACTGATGCTGAGTATAATCAACTTGAAAAGACAGTTGTGGGAGTGATAGCTAGTGCAAATACACAATATTCTTGTGATATGTCTGTTTCTGGTTGGACACGTTGTGCTGATGATACAGGGACTAATCAAGGAGCTAATGGAGTAGGGCAGGCGTTAAAGAAAGTTGGAGTTGGCTCAGGTGTTGGGGCGGGAACTGATTTAGTTGGTTTTAGTGGCATTCTTCCCGGCTACCGCGATACTAGTGGTTTCTACCTTCTAGGCTCCTACCTGCTCTTATGGTCCTCGTCTGAGTCGTCGTCTACTAACGCTTGGAGTCGGTCCTTGAGCTCGTCCTACTCTACCGTCTACCGCTCTGCAGGCAATAAGGGCTTCGGTTTTTCGGTGCGCTGCCTGCGGGACTGATTTATGGCTTTTGGACTTTTGCTCGGTTAGGGCAAAGGGACAAAATTATTAATTTTTTATTTTTCCCCTCCCGACGTTTAGGAGGGAGGGCGTTTAATTTTTTGTTTTATGAAATTTCAAGATCCCCCTGTTTATCGCGCTTCTTATGAATTATCTATTTCTGTTTTGCGGTTTGCTCGTGATTTACCGGAAAAATATCAAAGTAGCTTAACTTTAATTCTAGAGAATAAAACGATAGAGATGCAAGATGCAATTTATCGTATTAATGAAAGTGAGGATAAGGCAAAAACTATTTATCAAGCCTTGGGTAAAGCATATTTTATCCGCATGGCTCTACGTTTATTTCTGGATTTAGGAATAATGAAAACAGAAACTAATGTTGATTTAAATTTGAAGATAGAAGATGTTTTAAAGCAATTATCTGGCTGGCGCAAAGCTTTAGTTTAATGTTATAATGGGGATGCTCACCTTAAAGTGAGCGCCATAATCAGTTCCATAACTCGCTTGATTTTTTTCAAGATAAAACCATGATTCGCGTTTTCGCCACTCATGATGTCACTATACCTATGAGAACGTTAGAATTTTAAAAAGAGTTATTTTATATTCCGGCAACCGCAATACTAATGGTTCCTACAACAATCTAGGCTCCAACCTGAACTTATGGTCCTCGTCTGAGTCGTCGTCTACTAACGCTTGGAGACGGAACTTGAACACGTCCTACTCTACCGTCAACCGCAATGCAAACAATAAGGGCAACGGTTTTTCGGTGCGCTGCCTGCTAGCCCTGGTTATGGCTATCCAAATATTAATTTAGATATAAATCAAGCAATGCAATTTGTTTGATTTTTTTCTTTTATTCCTTTCGTGTCGTGTTTGACAATTAAATTTAAATAGTATACATTAGTAATGTATAAAATGATACTATATTATACATTACTAATATTCATAAATATATGATAGAAAAAAGTTTATTAACAGAGGTAGTTATTGAACAAAATAATTTATTTAGAAAAGATAAAAATTATTTAGATAGAGTAATTGCTGAAAATTTTGTAAAAACTAAGAAAATCATGGTTATTGCTGGCATTAGGCGTTGTGGAAAATCAACTTTATTAAAGCAATTGTCGAAGCAATATGATAAATTCTATTATTTGAATTTTGAAGATGAGAGGTTATTGAATTTTGAAAGTTCGGATTTCAATCATTTACTGGAAATCTTTATGGAAATTTATGGTAAATGTAAAACTATTTTTTTTGATGAAATACAGAATGTTTTTGGCTGGGAAAAATTTGTTAATCGTTTATTTACAGAAGGATATAAAGTTTATGTTACGGGCAGTAATGCGAATTTGTTAAGCAGGGAACTTGCGACTGCACTTACAGGGCGACATTTAAAAACGGAGCTTTATCCTTTTAGCTTTAAAGAATATTTAGCTTATAATAATGTTGGTTCATATAATCTAGCTCTTACTTCAGATAGAGCGAAAATAAAAAGACAGTTTAGTAATTATTTAAAATATGGAGGTTTTCCAGAAATTGTGGACAGCAAAGATAGAAATGAATTAAGGCAGTTGTATCAAGATATTTTAATAAAAGATTTATTGGTTAGATTTAAAATTAGAGAAGATAAGTCATTTCGAGAACTAGCTTTATATTTAATGTCAAATATTGGCGCTCAAATTAGTTTTAATAATATAAAAAAAATATTAGGGCTAAATAGTGTTAGTTCGGTAAAAAATTATGTGGGCTATTTAGAAGAATCATATTTGTTATTCTCTCTTTTTAAGTATGACTATTCTTTAAAGAAACAAATTATAAACGACAGAAAGGTGTATGGGATAGATTCGGGCATGATACAAGAAGTAGCTTTTAGTTTTTCAAAAAATAGTGGCAGATATTTAGAAAACTTAGTTTTTTTAGAGCTAAAAAGAAGACTAAATGAAGTTTTTTATTATAGAAATAAGTTTGAATGCGATTTCATAATCAGAAAGGGGACAAAAATAGTACAGGCAATTCAGGTAACGGATTCTTTAAATATTAATAATAAGGATAGGGAAATAAGAGGATTAGCAGCCGCTTTAGAAGAACATGGCTTAAGCGAAGGGCTTATTATTACCAGTGACAAGGAAGGGGAGGAAAGCATTAATGGTAAGAAAATTAAGATAATACCAGTTTGGAAGTGGCTACTTTTGTCTTAGTTAGAAGATTTTTTCAATTTTAGTATAATCTTTATTAATCTTTGCTTTTAAGGCCTTGAGTGCTTTTTGTCCAATTTCACTGTTAATGTATTTCTTTCTCAATTTGTAGCTATTATAATTTTTCATCATTCCTAAATATGAGTTGAGGCTATCTAAGCCTCTTTTATTTTGCGAAGCCTCTAAAATTGCTTGGCGGAAGTTACGACGCAATCTCTTTCCAGGATATATATAATATGGCTTGATAATCATACCCAAGAAGGGGACGCCTTTTTCAATTGGTTGGAGATATATTTTTTTAGGATGCAGAGAAAGGCCCAAGTTTATCTTTAAGTAACTGTTTATCTTGGGAATTAAATTTTTTAGAAATTCTTTATCATGATGAACAAAGACCATGTCATCAACATAACGACCATAGAAGCGACACTTTAACTTTTCTTTAATGAAATGATCAAATTCATTTAAATAGATATTACCAAATAGTTGTGAAGTAAGATTACCGATTGGTAATCCTTTATTTTTTTGGGCATAAAAAAGACTTTTGTTTTTTGGCAATCCTATCCAATCCTTTTTATTACCTTTTATGCGGCAGTTCTTAGTGGGATCGTTGAATATAATTTTCTTTAGGAGATAAAGTAG
>CAYSJA010000006.1:0-12015 GCA_964431235.1 uncultured Gammaproteobacteria bacterium | reverse complement strand
TGAAAGTATCTTCCTGCCTATATCTAATTCCCAAGATTTTCGTTGATATCTTTTCATAATACACTTTGATAGTGTCAACTATAACATGGACGAGTGCAATTTGTTGACATGAGGCTTTATTTTGGATATAATACTAATATGCTTGTGGGGCGTCAGCCCTATTCGGCTAATTCATAAGCTGAAGGCAGGCATAATAAAAAAGACTTCATTGCATGAAGTCTTTTTTGTATTTATGTATTAATCTTTTTCCGGACACCCTTTCATGGTTGTAAAAAATTTTACATCCCTATATTTGTTAGTCGTCCATGCTGGCACTATACTCCAAAAATGCATGGATCCATTATCACCGATTTTTCTGATGATTACTTTAATTTTTCTATTGTCAATGATTGCAATTATCCCCCAATATTTTACTGGCCTACTTTTCTTGGTTTTCTTTTTGTGTTTTTTAACTATAAAATCTCCGATACTTTCTTCAAATTCTTGATATGTGGTAGATATTTCAATTAATTTTTTTTGCTAAGGGTAATAGTTTGAACCTTAAAATTTGGGACGATCTTTCTCTTTCTGTTCTTGCGGTTTTGAATACTATATGATTAAAACCTTCGGCAGGAAATGTGATTTTTTCTTTCAGGGCAGGAGAAAAGACAGAATTAATATTATTATAAAAATCTTGGGCTGATTTTCTTAAATTTTGATAATTGGATAAATCTTGCATATGTGTAAAGTAATTATATCAGCTTAGTTAAAAAAATCAAAAATCAATTAATTCATTAAAAAAAGTTCCAACACGGGGCTAAAATCCCCAACTTCGTCCTTATAGCTCTCACAATAAAAGTATAGCCTAGTTGCTATACTTTTATTATACGAACTACGTCCCACTCTCCCCGCAGACACCAAAGCAAGGCAAAATATGCCTTATTTTTAGTTTATTTTAGTTATATAGAATGTTCATGTTGATTTTGTTATACTTATAGTATATGAAAAAAATAAATAAAGAAAATGCAATAATTATATATCAAAAAGAGAATGGCGCCGTGGAGTTGCGTGGTGACCTTACTCATGAAACAATGTGGGCTAATTTAAATCAAATTGCTGAGCTTTTTGATACGGATAAGTCTGGTATATCTAGACACATAAATAATATTTTTAAATCAGGTGAAATGGATAAAAAGCGAACTGTTGCAAATTTTGCAACGGTTCAAATCGAGGGTACGCGAAAAGTTAAACGTAGGGTTGAATATTTTGATTTGGATGTTATTTTGGCTGTTGGGTATAAAATTAATAGCGAAAAAGCGATATTATTTCGCAAATGGACCACTAAAGTTTTGCGTAGTTATATAACTCAAGGCTATGTAATTAATAAAAAACAAGTTGCAAAGAATTATCAAAGTTTTCTCGAGGCGATTAATGATGTTAAGAGTTGTTTGCCAAAGAATAAAGATATTGATAATGATAGCATTTTGGAATTAGTAAGAATGTTTGCTGATACCTGGTTTTCGCTTAGTGCTTACGATAAAGACAGTTTAGAAAAAACCGGATATACTAAGAAAAAAGTTTCATTAAGTGCCAAAAAATTATCTGATAATTTAGAAGTATTAAAAAATGAGTTAATTTCTAAGAAAGAAGCTTCTGATCTTTTTGCCCGAGAAAGCAAAGAGGATAATTTATCTGGCATCATAGGTAATATTATGCAGTCTTTTGGTGGCAAGAATCTTTATGGAACTATTGAAGAGAAGGCGGCTAATCTATTATATTTAATTATTAAAAATCATCCATTCATAGATGGCAATAAAAGGAGCGCAGCTTATGCTTTTATTTGGTTCTTGAATCAAGCAAAAATACTAAATATTAATAAAATAACCCCACCTGCTTTAACGGCTTTAACAATTTTAATAGCAGAGAGTAATCCCAGGGAAAAAGAAAAGATGATTAATCTAATTTTAACTATTTTAGGGAAGAAAGGCTAAGGTTAGTCTAATAAATTTAGGTATATGAAAAAAATTCACCTTAAAAATAAAACCCTTCCTATAATAGGAGAGGTTTTAAATAAGGTAATTTAGAGGTTGCTATATGGGGTTAAAATAAAGATTTTTTTACAATTTTTTCTTTTACTTCGGCAATGAATTCAGTCTTTGAAATGGTCCGCGTTTCTTTTTGTCCGCGATCACGAACACTTAAATTATCTGATCCAGCTTCTTTATCGCCGATAATCAGAGTATAAGGAATTTTTTCCGCAATCGCTTTTCTGATTTTATTACTTATTGTTTCATTGTTTTCATCTACTTCTACTCTGATGTTGTTATCGCGCATTTCTTTAGCTAATTTTTGACAGACCGGAATATGAGCTTCACCTACAGATATTATTTTTGCCTGTACCGGTGACAGCCAGACAGGGAAGGCGCCGGCAAAATGTTCAATAATAAGAGCGAGAAAACGTTCGTAAGATCCCAAGATAGCTCGATGGATCATTACTGGATTTTTTTCTTGCCCATCTTTATCTATATAGATTAAGTTGAATCTTTTAGGAGTAGCGAAATCAAGTTGTACGGTTGGGATTTGAACCTCTTTGCCTAAAGAATCATGAAACATAAAATCAAGCTTGGGGCCGTAAAGAGCGGCTTCGCCTTCTCGGCGTTTAGCATCAAGATTCATTTCTTTTGATACTTCTTCTAGCATTTTTTCACAAATATCCCAATCAGCTTTTTCACCAATATATTTTTCTGGATGATCATAATCGCGTACTGATAAAGATACCCAATGTTTACCCCAAAGACCCAAGGCACTGTAAAAATTTTTAATTATATTTACTAGATTTTTTAACTCTTCTTTTACTTGATTAATTTGGCAAAAAGTATGTCCGTCTTCAACGGTGATGGCATAGACGCGGGACAGCCCGCTGACTTCACCCGTTTTTTCTGCTCGATATTGTCTTTCTGATTCCATGTATCTGATAGGCAGATCGCGATAGGAGCGCGTTTTAGAAGCATAGATTTGAGTTTGGTGAGGACATTGTACCGGTTTCATGACAAATTTGTGTCCTTTAATAGAAGAAACATGAAAAAGTTCGTCGCTAAATTTTTTAGCATGGCCGGAAATTTCATATAAATCCATTTTGGCTAAATGAGGGGTCATTACTTTTTCAAAGCCGTAGCGCCGACAAACGTTCTCTATATGGTTTCTTAGTTCATCAATAATTATTGTGCCTTTGGGAGTGTATAAAGGCAAACCCGGACCAACTAAGTTAGAAAAGCAAAACAGATCAAGTTCTTTACCTAGTTTGCGATGATCCCTTTTTTTCGCTTCAACCATAATTTTTAGGTATTCATCCAGTTCTTTCTTATTGTCAAAAGCTAATCCATAGATGCGAGTGAGCATTTTGTTTTTTTCATCGCCGTGCCAATAAGCGCCGGCTAGGCGATCGAGTTTAAAACTCCCTAAATTTATTTTGCCGGTGGATTTAATATGCGGACCGCGACATAGATCTGTAAATTGGCCGACAGTGTAGAAGCTAACTAATTTTTCACCTTGATTTTTTAATTCCTCTATAATTTCTTGTTTATAAGGATTTTTTTCGATTTTTGCTTCTTTAAGCGCTTGCCTAATCTCTTTTTCCTGCTTTTCAAATTTTAAATCTTGTTTTATTAAATCAGACATTTTTTTTTCAATTTTTTTTAGGTCAGTTTCATTTATTTTTTCATCCTGAAGATCAATATCATAATAGAAGCCAGTTTCAATTGCCGGCCCGATAGTCATTTGTACTTGCGGCCACATCTCTTTTATAGCAGCTGCCATGATATGAGCTAAAGAATGACGTTTTGTTTCTAAGCTTTCCATATGTTTGTTATTACCGACAAAATATCGGTTTTTTTTATTAATTTATTATATATTAATTATATTTTAGATAGTGTGCTTTATGTTTAGATATTTGATATTTAAAAAATCCCCTCCTCGCAAAAGCAATAAATGCTTTTGCCGGGACGGGATTTTAATCTCGCGGTTCCACCCGGCTTCTATCTTGTTATAAGCAAGATAAGCTCTTTCTAGTTGTTTCAAGCTTTAGGACATATTTTCTTTTTGTCTCGAAGTTTTTTCGACCAGGGTTGGTAGGCCTGGCAACCAGCTCATTAAAACTGATTAAATTATAGCATTAAAACATTTTTTTGTAAAGAAAAAGGTTAAAAATGTTAAATTTTGCTTTTTAACTCTTAAAAACGGCTAAGGCGATTATTTGTTCAGCACCGGCTTTTTTTAAAATTTTAGCAGCTTCATCGACGGTAGCGCCGGTAGTTATGACATCATCAAGTAGGATTATGCTTTTTCCTTTTAAGCTAGATCCGCACCAATAAAAACTATTAGCAATATTTTTTTTCCTTGATTCTTTTCCTAATTTTGATTGAGCCCTTTTATGTTTTCTTTTTAAATCATTAGACATTAGATAGCCAAATTGTAAAGCAAAAAGCTGGGCTATTACTTCCACTTGATTGAAGCCACGGCGTCTTTTTTTCCTTCTTGATAAGGGAATCGGTATGACTAAGAAGTCATCCTTCAAGAAAATGGCTCTTCCTTGCCAATAAATTCGCAAGAATTCCGTTAGAATTGAACCAATTTCTATTATTGATTTAAATTTAAAAGCCTTTATCAGTTTAGCGGCCGGAGGGTCCTGGTAATTACCAGCTGCTAGGATTTTATCAATGTACTGTAAATTTAATTTTGTTATCTCACCGTGAAAAGATAGCTGTTTAAAACAATCAGGGCAAAGATAACCCTTGCCCGTTTTTTGACATTGCAGGCAGGAGATGGGGAAAAATAGATTGAGCCAGAAGTTTTTAGAAAAAAATTTCATAATATTTGCTAAACTTTTATTTATATTATAGCTGATAGAAGGTAAATATAAGATAAACTGGTTAAAACAAAAAATAAGCCGGGTTAAAGGCTTATTTTGGTTTTCTGATTTATTTTTTTATTATGTTAAATATCTTTTATACTCATTATTTCAATTTGACTTGATAGATCATTTCGCTGCTCTTGTCTGTGAAATAAAGTTGGTTTTGACTTTCTGGTACTATGATTTGCGAGATGTTATAAGCACCGTCAGGGACGGCAATTAAGGTTTTAGCGCCGGTGTTCAAGTCAATTTTATATAAATTATCTTTAGTGCGGTCAGCTAACTCAGGAAACATTCCCGCTCCTTCTTCTAAGGTTTCTGGTACAGCGCAATAGATTTCAGAATTAGAAGCAAAGGTACATTTATTCGCCCAAGTATTGAGCTCTAAATTGAGGCGATTAGCACCAATATTATCACCGCTTGCCCCTACTATCCATAATTTAGGTCTATAGCCGTCGCGGGAATGATAGGCACTGTAAAGTAGGCTATCACCATTTTTTGACCATTGGGCTTGGATACCTCGACCTTCAACAATGGTTGATTTAAAATTTTCTTCGTTTAGGCCAACAAAGAATATTTCTTGGCGATCATAATCAAGACCTTTAGTATAATAAGCGACAATTTGGTTGTTAGGTGACCAGGAAGGATAAACATAATCAGCCCGATTACCGATCGGTTCCAGAGCGGTTGCTTTGGAAGCATCAGCCCCGGAAACTATTAACCAACGGTTATTCTCATCAAGGCCGATGCTTTTAGTTACAATCTGTTCGCCGTTGGGAGAAAAAGAAAAGTCTTCCCAATAAGAAGGCAGAGTTATTTGTTTTTCTAAATCAAAATCATAGCTGATTTTGCTGCCGTCAGGATATTCTATAATTGCCTTATTTGTTTGCGGGGCCCAAGTAACTTCTTTTACCTGATGAAAGATTTTATCACTTAATCTTATAATATTACCGTCTTCATCCAGTTTATAAAATCGGCCATCTTCTTTATTATAGTAGTTTATTGTTCCAGCGCTTGATAAGGAGGGATTAAGGGTTTCAGAAGTTATTATCGGATTAGCTCTAGTTAAACCACCTTCAGCTACATCTTTTGGTCGGTATGATTCTAGGTCAGGATCTCTTATTGGTGTATCTTTTTCTTCCTCGCCTTCAGTAAAAGGCAAATGCTCAGAACCAGTTATATCTTCGCCAATTATTTCTTCGCCTGAACCAATGGCAGGCAAACTACCCGAAGTAGTAGTGCTTATTTCTTGTTCGGGAGGTAAAATGATCGCCCTTTCTTGAAAAAATAATTTCCAGATTAAGTATCCTAATAGGACCACTAAGAATAAGAAACCGATAATAAGCAAAGGTTTTTTTAAATGTGAAAAATTTGTCATAAATACTTGTTTAATGTTTCCAAATATTATATAATTCATTATATAGTAAGAATACAGATAATTCAATTAGTTTTTTGATTTTTATATGGGATTATTTTCTTTTGGTGGCGATAATCTTTTTTTAGGTATAGATATTGGCGACTCTTCCCTAAAAATGGTTGAGCTTAAAAAAAGGGGGCGTAAGATTCAGCTGTCTAACTATGCTTTTAGTGAAAATGTCAGTGAACTAAATTTTAATAAAATAGATGATACTGATTATTTAGCACAAGCAATTTCTAAAGTAATAAAAGAGGCCGGTCTTAAAGCTAGACGGGCAACAGTTTCTTTACCCACTTTTGCTGTCTTTTCTTCAATTATAAGCTTGGTTGTTGCTGATAAAAAAAATTTAGCCACAGCAGTCAGGGAGGAAGCTAGGAAAGTTATCCCTTTACCTTTAGAAGAGATGATTTTAGATTGGAAAGTAATACCTGGTGAAAATGGAAAAATACCCTCAACGGGTAATATGCAAGTATTTCTTACCGGCTCTCCCAAAAAGTTAGTAAAAAAATATATTGATGTATTTAAAAAAGCAGGGATAGTTTTAGCCAGTTTAGAAACAGAGACTTTTTCTTTAGTTCGTTCTTTAATTGGTGATGATAAAGCGCCGATTATGATTGTAGAGATTGGTGCCAATAGTACTGATTTATCTATCGTAAGGGAAAGTATCCCGGCATTAAATCGTAGTTTATCAGTCTGTTCTTCCACTATTACTAATGTTTTAGCAGAAAAGCTTGGCATGAGTTTTAATCAGGCTGAACAATTTAAACTTGATCTCAGTTTTTCTTTGAGTGATGAAAACAAGCAGGATGAACTACCACATTTAATACTTGATTCTTTAGAACCGATTGTAACAGAGATAAAGTATTTAATGGATTTTTATCATTCTCATAATGCTAACTCTTTAGAGAAAGTAGTTCTTTCCGGTGGCGGGGCTTTACTTCTTAATTTATCTGATTATTTATCTAAACGCTTAGATATAAAGGTCATTATTGGCGATCCTTGGAGTCGCGTTAATTATCCTCAAGAAATAAAACCGGTTTTAATGGAAGTTGGACCTAAATTAGCGGTAGCTATTGGTTTAGCTATGCGTGAAATTGATTAAAATATGGCTTTATTTAAAAAACGAAGACAAGAAAATAGAAATGATAAAAGATTGAAGAATCCTAAGATTTTGGAGGTCAATTTAATCAAGGAAGAAACACAATTAAGTTTTAATTGGCGAAGAAACGGCAAAGCTCTTTTGTTTGCTTTAGGAGTAACCATTTTTATCATAATTGAAATTTATTTTGGTCTTGATTGGTGGCGGCAGGACGAAGAAGCGCGGTTAGAAGGATTAAAAGCAGAGATAAAAACTGTTAGTCAAGAGGTGGCTGATATGCGCGAGCTAGCTAAAGACGCTCTAGCATACCAAAAAAAGACAGTTGAGATTAGTGAATTATTGGATGATCATATCTATTGGACCAATTTTTTTTCTTGGTTGGAAAAAAATACTTTAAGCACGGTTAGTTATGGTGAATTTAGCGGTGATATAGAAGGAGAGTATAATTTAAAAGGTATAGCCGGATCTTTTGCTGAAGTTTCTTGGCAAGCTAAACAGTTGTTAGGGGCTCCGTTTGTAAAAAAAGTACAAATATTAAATGCGGCTACCGGAGGGGAAATTACTAAAGAAGATTTAGAGGCGGAAGCGGCAGCTGCTCAGAATCAAGAATATTCAGAAGAGTCGAAAGAGCCGTCTTTGCCTCCGGGAGTATCCTTTGAGTTGGTTTTAGAAATAGATCAGCAAATTTTTAAAAAATAAATGGAAGACAAAAAATTACAACAAAAAAATAATATCAATATACTCTTAAATGAATATTTTAATATAGTTGTAATTGTAATAGTTATTATCATATTTATTTTTTCTTATTTTTTATTTTTAGGGCCTAAATTAAAATTAACAACTATGCTTATAGAGGACAATATCGTTACTCAGAAAAGACTTTATGGCGAGCAGGAGAGGAAATTGAACGAGCTTGAAATTATTCAGGAAGTATATAGCAATATTTTGCCGTCTGATTTAGGTAAATTTAATCAAATTTTACCTAGTAATTATGTCAGGGAAAGTTTGTTCGGTGAGTTGGAAGAAATAGTGGTAAAGCAAGGGTTTTTATTAGGATCTGCGACCATAGAGCCAAGCGAAGAGGAAGGATTGGATCCGGTTGAAGATTTGCCGGATATAGAAGGAAGAACACTTAATCCTAATGTTGGAAAAATTAAAGTGGTTGCTAGTATTGAAACAATTGATTATGCTGGTTTCAAAAAATTGCTGAAAACTTTAGAAGCCAGTTCCCGCTTATTTGATATTGAAACAGTAAATTTTTCCCAAGAGAAAAATTCCGCACAAATTGAAATCATAACCTATTATTATAAAATGCCAAAATAATATGACCAGTAAATATTCGCCGATTTTATACATTTTTTTTATCCTTCTGTTTTTAGCTGGATTGGCTGTTTTATTTTTACGTCAACCTTTTGTTGATTATTGGCGAGAGGAGGTTGGCATTTCTGAAGTTGAAGTAGTTATTAAAAAGTTACCGCCGAAAAATGAGTTAATAAATACCGATATTTTAACCGGGGATGTTTTATCTTCCTTATCTAATCAAGTAACAGTTTTTTCTTGGGATAATGTTTGCGGCGATAGCTTAAATGCGCCTCGAGCTTGTGTTCAGGGTAACAGCAATCCTTTTTTAAGAAAATAGCGAGTATTTTTTGATAGATTATTTTTAATTATTTTATTTCATGCTCAATAGTAAAGATGTTAAACTTTTAGAGTTGATGGTTGAAAAACAGATTATTGCCCAAAAAAAATCAGAATCAATAAAAACGGAAGTTTTGGATAAGGGTGATAGTCTGGATGTTTTTTTGATAAAGAATAAAATTGTCGGTGAAGAGCAAATTACCGAACTGCGCGCTCAAATTGCTGATTTGCCTTATTTTAATTTATTAGATAAAGATATTCCAGAAACGATTCTGAATTCTTTATCCGAAGAGATCGCCCATACTTATAAGATAGTCTGTTTTGGTAAGGAGGGAAAGGTGATAAAAATTGGAATGGTTGAACCCAATTTGAAGGCCATGGAAGCCATTAATTTTTTAGCAGCTGAAGAAAAATTAAAAGTAGAGTACTTTTTAATTTCTTTAAGCAGTTGGAAAAAAGTTTTTAAACAATATCAAAAAATAGAAGAAGAAATTTCCAGTGCTCTGAAAGTTAAAGCTAAAGAAGACGGAGAGGAGTTGATTGAAGTTGATACTTCGGTAGAAAATTTAAGTTCTGATGAAATAAATAGCGCTCCAGTTTCCCGAATAGTAGCTGTTATTATTCGTCACGCAGTTGAAGCTCGCGCTTCTGATATCCATATCGAGCCCTTTGCTAAAGAAAGCCGAGTGCGTTATCGTATTGACGGCATTTTGCATACTTTTTTAAAATTGCCTAAAACTATCCATAATGCCGTTATCGCCCGTATAAAAGTTTTAGCTAAATTAAAATTAGATGAAACTCGTATTCCTCAGGATGGCCGCATTCGCTTGGTGGTAAATAACCGAGAAATAGATTTTCGTATTTCCACTTTGCCTTTAGCTAGCCAAGAGAAGGTAGTAATGAGAATTTTAGATACAGTTACAGGAGTACAAGTTTTAGAGAATTTGGGTTTTAACAATTTAGCCTTGAACCGCATTAAAAAAGGTATAAAAAAAACTAGCGGCACGGTATTAGTTACTGGTCCGACCGGTAGCGGTAAGACTACGACTTTATATTCAATTCTAAATATTTTGAATAAGGAAGGAGTTAATATTTCTACTTTAGAAGATCCGATAGAATATGAAATCAAGGGAATTAATCAATCACAGGTTAAGCCAAAAATCGGTTTCAGCTTTGCCAATGGTTTACGTTCTTTGCTCCGTCAAGATCCAGATATTATTATGGTCGGCGAAATTAGAGATGAAGAAACGGCCGAACTTTCTATTCATGCTTCTTTGACCGGTCATTTAGTGTTGTCAACTCTTCACACTAACGACGCCATTGGCGCTATCCTTCGTCTTTTAGATATGAAAGTAGAGAGATTTTTATTAGCTTCAACGCTAAAAACAGTAGTGGCCCAGCGTTTGGCTCGTCGTTTATGTACACATTGTAAAAAAGAGGTTAAATTATCTGAAGACATTAAACAGAAAATTAAGGAAACAGTCAGCTCTATACCAGAAAAACTTATTAAAGCTGAATTATCGGATTTTACTTCTGTTGAAGAAATATTCAATCAATATAAAATATATCAGCCGATCGGTTGTCCTCGTTGTGAGAATACCGGCTATTCTGGACGAATATCTATTTCCGAGGTAATAGCTATAAATGAAAGCTTAAAGGAGATGATAAATGCCGGTGATAAAAATTTAGATGAAAAAGCGATTAAGGAAACCGAGGACTTTATTTCTATCAAGCAAGACGGGATTATAAAAGTTTTACAAGGAATTACTAATATAGAAGAAATCTTTAGAGTTATAGAAAGCTAATAAAAATATGGCGATTTTTAAATATGTAGCCGAAGATGAAAAGGGCCGTAAAAAAAGAGGCCAGATAGTCGGTTTGAATAAGCCGGATATTTTAGCTTATCTTCGTCAAGAAGAACTGAATCCTTTGTCAGTAATGGATATAACCGATACTTTTTTTGGTAAATTTTTGCGTTTTATCGCTCCGATAAAAACTAAGGAGCTGGTTGTTTTTACCCGCCAATTCGCGGTAATGATTTCTGCTAATGTAACCGTAGTGGAATCGTTAAAAATTTTAGTCAATCAGGTTAAGAATATCAGCTTGCAGAATATGGTTGCTGAAATTGCTTTTGAAGTCGATAGCGGCTCTTTCTTATCAGATGCTTTTTCTAAGCGGCCGCGGGTGTTTTCTAATTTTTTTGTGAATATTATTCGTTCGGGTGAGACTTCCGGTAAATTGGATGAAGTGCTTAATTATTTAGCCGATGAAATGGAGCAAAATTATGATATGGTGAGTAAGATTAAGGGCGCGATGATATATCCGATTTTTGTTGTGTTGGGCTTGATTGCAGTCGGCATTGTCTTAATGGTTTATGTTATTCCTAATTTAACCGCTATTTTAACCGAAACTAATGCTGTCTTGCCGCTTTCAACCAGGATAGTAATAGGCGTTTCTAATTTTCTCAAGGATTATCTATGGCTAGTCGGGTTGGCAATAGCGGCAATTGCTTTTGGATTCCATTTTTTTGCCAAAACTGATTTTGGCAAAAGATTGATTGATATTACTAAATTGCGCTTGCCAATTTTTGGCAAGCTGTTTAAGTATATTTATTTGATGCGTTTTACCCGCTCCCTTTCCACTTTAGTAAAAGGCGGCGTTACTATTACTAAGAGTTTGAAAATTACAGCTGACATAGTGGGCAATGTTATTTATAAAGAAATTATTGAGGAGACTTTAGATTCTATCAATGACGGTAATCCGATTTATTTGGTAATGAGCAGGAGCTCCTATGTTCCGAAAATGGTGCCGCAAATGATCTCAGTCGGAGAAAGGACCGGTAAGTTGGATGTTGTATTGGATAAGGTAACTGATTTTTATGGTCGGGAAACGACTAATATGCTTAATAATTTAAGCAAGCTGATGGAACCAATAATTGTGGTAGTAATGGGTATTGGCGTTGGTATTATGGTA
>CAYSJA010000005.1:0-21040 GCA_964431235.1 uncultured Gammaproteobacteria bacterium | reverse complement strand
TGCTCGGGAGCAGGGATTCGAACCCCGATAGCCAGGACCAAAACCTGGAGTCCTACCATTAGACGACTCCCGAATAAAAATATCCTTATAAAGGATATTATTGGTTATAAAATAAAAAGTCAACTTTACTATATATTAGTATAACGCTTAACAGCAAACAAACTGGCAACTATATTAATAAACAAAATTGCCAAAAACTGAAAACCAAAAATAGGAATGAAATTATCAACAAAATAAGACAAGATATTAACATTGTAGCCCATGAAAAAAATTTCTAGATAAGGTTGAAGTAAAGTAAGGAAAGGATAGAAAACAGCAACAATTATAGCTACGCTAACAAGAGAATAGATAAAAGCAGAAAAAACATGGGGTAAATAAATAAAAGCATTAGAAGCTCCTACCAAGCGCATTATTTCAATTTCTTGGCGATGTGTATAAATTGCCACTCTAATCGTATTATAAACAACTAGAATACTAGTTAGAATAAAAATAGCGATAATAAAAAGGCCAACTTCATTAACTCTTTTAGTAATATTATCTATCTTGTCCAACACCATGGTATTATCAGAAAAATCCCTGGATTCAATAATAGGATTATCTATCATTCTTAGATCATTTATTAATAAATTAGCTTCAGAAAACTTTTTTGGTACAATTATTAAACTGGGTGATAAAGGGTTTTGTCCTAATTCTTTTAGAGCCCCTAATACTTCTTGATTATTTTTATACTTTTCGCGAAAATCCTGCAAAGCTTGCTCTTTAGAAACATAAACTACGCTCTTGACACGATTAAATTGCGAAATCTGGTTTTGTAAAACTTCTATCTGTGGTTCAGGTATATCAGATTTAATATAAAGATTTATGTCAATCTTTTCTTGCACTGCTAAAGAAGCACTTTCACTTATTACTCTAACTGTCATTAAAATATTGATTGACAGCAGAGCTAAAAGCAAAATAGTAATAGTGGCAACAGATAGCCAAACATTGCGACCGATATCCTGAAGGCTGAATTTTATTATCCGATATAAAGACAACATTATATTGAAATTAAATTATAATAAATATTTACCTCTTTCCTGATCATTTATTATTCGCCCTTCATCCATAGTAATCACTCTTTTATCTAAATGATTAACAATATCTTTATTATGAGTAACTAAAATTACTGTTGTTCCAAAATTATTAATACGAAGAAGTAAATCAACAATTTCATTGGCATTGAAAGTATCAAGATTACCAGTCGGTTCATCGGCTAAAAGTATTCTCGGCTGGTGGACTAAAGCCCGAGCAATAGCCACTCTCTGCTTCTCTCCGCCAGAAATTTCGTGTGGATAACGATTTTTCTTATCTTCTAAACCCACTATTTTCATAACGCTAGGAACTATTTTTCTTATTTTCCCTGAATTGATATTGGAAACTTCCAAAGCAAAAGCAATATTCTCCGCTAAAGTCTTTTTGGGCAAAAGTTTAAAATCTTGAAAAATAACGCCGATTTGCCGGCGCAAAAAAGGCACTTCTCGTTTAGAAATTTTAGTAATGTCCCAATCACCAACAACAACCTGACCGCTATCTAAATGTTCTTCTCCGATTAAAATTTTTACCAAAGTAGTCTTACCGGCGCCAGATTGACCAACTATGGATACAAACTCTCCCGCAGCAATTTCTAAATTGACATCATCCAAAATTCTAGCTTTACGATTATAGGCTTTGGAAGCGTTTTTGATACTTATCATAAATTTATACTTATTAAAGCAAACTCAAACCGTATTGTATCAATTCTTTATTATCACTTGTCCTATTACTTTCACTATCTGAGCCTAAATTAATAATTATCATATTACCTTTTTCCGTCTTTATCCTTGTCATTAAGCAATATAAAGATTCATGCAAGTAACCGGTTTTAGAGCCGATAATTTCAAATTCTGGATCATTTAGCATTTTATTGGTATTTCTCAAAATATGTAACTCTTTAGTATTTATAGTGGAAAAGGAATAAGTTTTAGTAGTACTAATTTTTTCAATTAAGGGATTCTTAAATATTTCTTTAGTTATTATAGCATAATCATAAGGAGAACTCACATTGTCAGGAGAAAGCCCGCTGGGTTCAATAAATTTAGTATTATTGGCGCCCCAAGATTTAGCAATTTCATTCATACGATTTATAAATTCCTGCCTAGTTAGTGGGCTTACTCTCACTAAACTTTCAATTGCATTATTAGCTGAACCAACTAAAGTGCTATAGACTAAATCCTCTATAGTCATAGTTTCGCCGTCAAAAACTTGTAGGCGAGCTGATTCCCAAGGATGACAATATTCGTAATTATAAAGCTCATCTTGCTTCTTATATGTTACCACTCTTGACATATCCGGCCTAGTATCCAAGAAAACTTTAATTGCCATCATTTTAGTAAGACTGGCAATAGGGACTGCCTGCTCTTCATTTTTACCCCAAATTACATTATTGCCATCTTCTAACATGATAATTGCATTACGAGCGTTTATTTCTGGAAATTGAGAAACTTGAGAGGCAAGACTAGCGTTTTCATAAACTTCACTTATCACTTCAATCCTAACAGATGCTAAACCGGCACTAAGTGGCGCTATCCTTTCAAAAGCGACTCTATCAAGATCAATTACTCTATCCGGATGAATACTTCTATCAGGTCCGTAATCATTAACTGTTACATCAACTGATTTTTCATTTGCTAAATTATGCACCCTTAGAACCGTACCTTTGGGAAAATCAGGTGAAGCGGCAAACAATCCCTCTTTATATTTATACCAAGAAGCTTTACCAACAGTCATTACATCAGGTTGAGATAAAACCCTTAACCAAGCTGAAGTGGCATCTGTTGTCATGCCGACATATTGTTCTTCGGGATGATCAACGGTTGGCACCGGCCGCCAAACACTGGATAAAAAGTCAAAAGAAAAAATCTGCTTTAGACGATTACTTTTTTCTGGATAATATATCTTTATATTCATTGGCCGACTGGGATCATAGAAGCCGGGAGTGATAAAAGAATATTCATAAGCCGGCGACAAAGGCTCCCATTGCCAGGGAATAAGAAATTCTTCATTATTTTCAGAAGTTACTAATTTGACTTCATCTGTAAAAGCTAAAGGGTGGTAATCTATTTCTAAACCATTTCTTGCTTGGGAAAAAGCCGGGGAAATTAAAAATAATAAGCTAAAAATTAGATATTTTCTGTATTTTTTTAAACTAAGCATTGGTTTGACTAAAATTATTTTTTAAGACTATAATTAAAAACAAAGCATTTTTATAGGCGGATGTCGTATAATGGTTATTATGTCAGCTTCCCAAGCTGAAGACGGCGGTCCGATTCCGCTCATCCGCTCCAAGCCGAGATAGCTCAGCTGGTAGAGCAACGGTATCGTAAACCGGAGATCATGGGTTCGATCCCCATTCTCGGCTCATTTTTTTAACTTCAAGATTGAGGAGGGAAAAAATAATCTCGCCATTTTTTTAAATTGCTCTTCTTATTTTCTTCTTTTTTATTGCTATAATCACTATCAGCTTTCTGAATATCCCTTTCTATCACCACTACAGTTTCTTCTGGTTTTTTTAAATTTAAATTGAGTCTAGCTTGCGCTTCTAAAGATTGTTCTGACCCTAGATACTCAATCATCTCCTGCAAACGAATTGTCTCTTGTTCATACTTGTCAATATCTTTTTGGATTTGCGCCATCTCTTCTTCAATCAATCGCTTTTGGCTATATGCCTTTATAAGCGGAAAAGAAATTAAAATTAAAAACACTAAACCAATAAAAGCTAAAAAACGCTGGTTCCTTAAAAGACGATAAAAAAAATTATGATTGTTCCCGGCCTTATCCGCAGTAAAGGATCGGGGCTGTTTGTTAGATCTTGCCATAGTCTATATTATAACACAGCTGAAAGACAGCTGCCAAAATAAAAATCCCTTATCAGTTTCTTGGTTTGGGCGTAACCCAGAAACCCATATATTTTCCCCACATTAATCTAATTTGAGCGTCTAAACAGGGCACAGCTCCAAAAATAATAATCACTACTGGAATTAAAAACCATTCTAGAGTAATCAAGATATTTTTCCAAACCGAATATTTAGGCGGTCTTTTCGGCAAAAGCAAAGCGGAAATAATAGCTGATAATACCAAACCGATCATGGCCACGCTCATCAAATTCTGCGTAACTATTGGTAAGTTACTCGACAAGACGGTAGAATTAAAACGATCGCCCCCTAAAAACATTGGCATCCAACCAACTACTGCAATAATGAGAGCGTTAGTCGCCCAAGCGTGAAAACCATAAATCTGAATTAAAATATGGCCTAATACTGTTTTCTTTTTGAATCCCGGATTTCTCCAAGCTTTAATAGTATTGAATAAAAGATAAGGAATATTCTCTACGCCCCAAGCCCAACGACGTTGCTGCTTATACAGACTAAAAGCGCTTTTAGGCAAAGTATCATCACAAGTAACATCCATAGAAACATCAAAATAAATTGGTTCCACGCGATAATCACCATTATAGTAAAGCAAGGAATGCCAAAAAATCCTTGAATCTTCGCTAACACTTTTAGGTGACCAAAATCCTATCTCCGCCAAGGCCTTAAAAGTCATGGAGTGAGAAGAATAGGTTACCAAACTCTCTTGTCTAATCTGCATAATCATCTGCCAAAAAGTATTGGAAGAAGCGGCTACCCGAGAGAAAAAAGGAGCATTCCAAATATTATTATGGTATACCGGAACCGGCTGATAGCTGGCTTTATAAGGATGGTCAATCGTCAAAAATTTATAAGTCAAGGCAAAAAAATAGCCGGACCTAACAACAGTATCAATATCAAAAACGCTTATTAAAATTTTATCGTAATCAAAATTTTCTTTATCCAATAAATTTTTTTTCAACTGTTTAATGCACCATAATTGATTAGAACCCTTACCCCTCAACTCACCTTCTATACCATCGGGATGAAATACTATAAAGAAATAACCAAATTTATCAGCAAATTCCTGCTTAATAATTTCTGCTTTCTTTCTATAATCCTCTCCGGATCTTTCCTCAATTGTCAAGGCTACTATTAAACGATTATTGGGAAAATTATCTTTTTCTATAGCTGAAAGCGATGCTCTGATAATTTCTTCACTTTCGTTATAAATAGGTAAAACTACCAAATGCCAAATATCTTTCCATGTTAATCCTTGACGAGCTAAAGATTCCTTTGCTGCCTTCTCTTTATTAAATTCGCCAAGAGCTAAATTAAAACACTTCTTTTGCCAATTCGTCTTCAGACCTTTTTTTAAATTAAGATAGGAAGTGATTAAAAAAATTGCCATATAGGCTACCAAAATTAACCAATAAACATCAAAAACAATAATAAAATAAGCCACGAAAACCGGCTTAAAATAAGAAAGAATAAATAAAACAAACAAAGTAGCTAAAGACAAAAAACCAGGTAGGATTTCCAATACGCGATAAAGCTTGAAATCTCTTCCTTTTAAATCACTGGCCTTACCAATTCGTAGATAATAATCTCTTGTTTCCATATAAAATAAAAATATAACTCTATTTTTATAATAGGTTTCTTTTTTTTAATTCAAAAAAACATTTAACGCAGGCTTTGACGTCAAAATAGGCATCATGGACATCGGAAAAGTCTGTTTTAAATAAATACGTATAAAGCTCGGTTAAATTAGGCCATTTATAACCTCCATAATTATTAGGCAAACGGCAAATATCAACTGTTTTTTTCATAGTACAAATTTTATTGGCTGCTCCTAAATTATTATCCATCTTTAAACGTAAAAGTTCAGAACCAATTATTTTTTCGTCAAAATCAATATTATGAGCTACTAAATAAGTAGCCCTACTTACTTCTTGTACAAAATGAATGAGCGCTTTTTTCAACTCTATCCCCTCTTTTTCTGCTTTTTCTTGAGAGATATGATGAATTTTTATAGACTCTTCCGAAATAATAAACCCTTCCGGCTTAATAATATAATTATAGCTTTCCCAGTGATTACCGTGGAAATCATACAAACCCCAAGCTAACTGCACTATTCGGGGCCAATTAGAAAAATCATCAAGGGGTGCTTGATAATTTTTAGGCAAGCCGGTTGTCTCAGTATCAAAAAATAAATACATTGATTTTTAAATTAAAATTTCCTTACCTTCAGGTAAATCATTCTCTTTATTATTTCTATCGTCCTTATCATTATTTTTTCCTTCTGTCTCATTCTTTCTAACCAAACCATTAGTTCTAATAACCCGACCTTTAAAATCAACTGGCCTGGCTTCCGTTAAATCCGATAAAGATAATATTTTCTCTGGTTCTTTAGTTTCTTCTTCTACTTTCAAAACTTTTTTTCTTTCCTCCTCTTTAGCCTTCTTTCTTATTTCTATTTCTAACTGTTTTTCTTTCTTTTTTTTACTTAAACAATCGCGGCAATAAACCGGACGCACGCCATCAGGCTTAAACGGAACTCTAATTTTAGTACCGCAGCTGGAACAAATCGCCTCATATCCTTCTCCTTGGCTATCTATTGGGTAGCTAAGCTTTTCTTCTTGCTTTGATTGCGGTCCCACCTTTATCCTGTCTTTGTTAAAAACTCCTCTCGCCTGCTCTTCATTATAATTTTCATGCCAACGCATAATTTTTTCTTCTACTATTTTCCGCTCAGTAGCATATTTTTCTCGAGAATAATTGATAACTTTATCTTCATTTCTAGTTTCTTCCTCTTTTTTCAAAGGCGGCAAACCAATAGCGGAAAAGGGTGAAGAAGCGATACCATCTATCATCAATTTAAGATACATTTCATATTTAGGTAAATTGACCAAATCTTCTTCAGTAAAAGTGGGAGTAAATTCTTTGACCAGCTCCTCAGCATCAGCTGCCCCCACTCTAAAAGTTATAATAGTGCCGACATTTCCAAAAACCGCCGGTTCCACTTTCTCGCTAAGCTGAGCAATATATTGGTGAGCTAATACTAGATTAAGACGATATTTTCTAGCTTCAGATAAAATATTGGCGAAACTATCAGTAGAAAAATTTTGAAATTCGTCAATATAAAGATAAAAATCACGACGATCTTCCTCTGGTAAATCAACTCGACTCATAGACGCCAGCTGGATTTTAGTAATCATCATTGCCCCTAAAAGAGCGGAGTTATCTTCTCCGATACGGCCCTTGGCTAAATTCATAATCAATATTTTTCCACTATCCATAACATCCCTTACTTCAATAGCTGATTTTGTCTGGCCAATAATATTTCTCATTAAGGAGCTGGATAAAAATTGGCCGACTTTATTTTGAATAGGAGAAACCGCTTCAGAAGCAAATTTATCAGCATAGCTGGAAAATTCCTTTTCCCAAAAAGCTTTTACCACCGGATCTTTTATATTGGAAACCACTCGCTTGCGGTAATTCTTATCAGACAGCATACGTACTACTCCCAACAAAGTTGAACCAGGAAAATCTAGAATCGCTAAGATGGCATTACGTAAAATATATTCCAAGCGTGGCCCCCAAGAATCAGCCCATAGTTTCTGAAAAACACCAATAAGGCCTGAAGCAACTAAATGTTGTAAATGAGGTTCAACTTGTTCCACCACATTAAAAGCAATTGGATAGTCAATATCAGCCGGATTAAAATAAATAGTGTCTTTAATGCGATTGGTGGGAATATATCTGACTATTTTTTCAGCTAAATCACCATGCGGATCAACCACGGCCACACCATAACCGGCTCTTATATCGTCAATTATCATATTTTCCAGCACAGTTGACTTACCCATGCCAGTTTTACCGATCAAATATATATGCCGACGCCTATCGTCGGTTTTGATACCGAATTTTTTAAGTTCGTTGCGATAATTTGTTTGGGCAAAAACCGTTATGTTATCAGCCATAATATTTTATTAATTGGGTAAATTAATATTTTCCTTTATTCCTTCTTTTAATGCGCTATAGAAAGTTTGTTCAATGTTGCCAGAAAAATTGCTAAAAAAATCTACTATACTATCCCAGGAAATAATACCTAAAACAACTACTATAACTAGTAAGGCAATTTTCAAAAAATTAAAGAAACTGCGCCAAAAATAATAACGCTTAATAAAACGGATTGACTTTAACATTTTTTCGCTCAATTCTTCATTGCGTTTTAGATAAGACAAAATGTGATTTTGATCAACTGGAGGAGAATCCTTCTCCTTAATCTCTTCCTTAACTTCATTATTATTATTTTTTATTTCTTCACTTTTCATATTTTTCATATTTTTTGACACTTATTATCTAAATATGTTATAAGCCACTACTAATTATAATTTTAACACTTTTTTCTAGATTATCACAATCCATCTCTACTTCAACTACATCTTTATATTTCGCAGACAGCAAATTAAGGTAGTATGACTGAATCTTATTTAAAAATAGTTATTCCCGCTAAATAATCGCGCTTTTCTTATAAAAAAAGAAAAAGGTTTTCAAAAAAAGTGGGGAAAAACCTTCTTCTTTTATATTTTTTTGTCCTCTCCCTTATGGGGCGGGACAAGCATAGGGTTATGGTAAATATTAAATGAGAGACAGCTTTTTTAAAATTATAAAACAAAAATTAATAAATTACAATCGACTAGAGCTTTCCAGAAATTTATTTATTCTTATTCTTTTTCTTTAACTTTTTCTTCTTAATCAGCTTATTTATCTCTCTCCTAAATTCTTGGGCATCCTTAAAAGATTCATAAACTGAGGCATAACGAATATAAGCGACCATGTCTAATTTCTTCAAATTTTTCATAACCGCTTGTCCAACCTGACAAGAAGTAATTTCTGGTTTCTTTAATCTTTGTAAATCTCTTTCAATCGCATGGATAAGGCGCTTGAAACGATCCTGAGTAATCGGCCTCTTTTCAAACGATTTCTTTAGCCCACTGATTAATTTTTCTCGGTTATAACTTTCTCGCCGACCATCTCGCTTTACTATCATAAGATCAAGGATTTCCATTTCTTCATAAGTGGAAAAACGGAAAGAACATTTCAAGCATTCACGACGCCGACGAATAGAGAAACCGTCAGTAGCCACACGAGAATCTGTTACTTTAGTATCAGGGTGATAACAAATTGGACATTTCATAAAATTTTTTCTTTATTTTTCTAAAAACTATATTTAGTAGCTTTTGTGAAAGATAAACCACTGAATCTTGTATCTTACTATATTCTAGCAAAAATTAAGATAAGAATCAATTAAGCTAATATTAAGATCAATATTAAAAAAGGCCGCAAAATTAAATTCTGCAGCCAATTTACAAATACTTAAACAATTATAAAAATTTAAAGCCTATTCCATTTTTTTGCGGATAAAAGTAGGAATGGTCAAATCATCATCCTCTTCGTCGTTTTCTAAAACCGGCTTATTCGGTTTTTTCTCATCAGTCTTTGGCTTTACCGGCAAATTTTTAAAAATTGAGGAAAATTTAGCCTTATTCTTTTCGTCTTTGCCGACTAAGTTTTCTTTTTTACCATCTTTTTCCGCAATAAATGTATTAGGAGTATAAACCGGACGAGAAGATTCATTTTTCTTAGTTTGGCTATGACCATCAAAACCGGTGGCTACAACCGTAATTTTTATCTGATCCTTTAACTTTTCATCAATAACTGCTCCAAATATTATTTTAGCTTCTTCATCAGCGGCAACGGTAATTATCTTAGCCGCTTCATTGACTTCAGACATACTAAGTTCTGGACCACCAGTAACAGTAAATACAATACCGCGAGCACCATCAATTGACATATCTAATAAATTAGAATTAATTGCCTGCTTAGCCGCTTCAACTGCCTTATTCTCACCTGAAGCTGTTCCAATCCCCATTAAAGCCGAACCGGCATTTGACATTACAGTCTTAACATCGGCAAAATCGGCATTGACAATACCGGGAACCGTGATTATTTCTGCTATTCCTTGTACGCCCTGGCGCAAAACATCATCAGCAATTTTAAATGATTCTAAAAGCGAAGTTCTCTTATCTATGACTTGCAATAACTTATCATTAGAAATAGTGATGATAGCGTCAACTTTATCAGCTAACTCCGCATGACCCCTATCCGCTATATTTTTCCTTTGTCCACCTTCAAACATAAAAGGCTTGGTTACTACAGCTACCGTCAAAGCTCCTAAATCTCTAGCTATCTGAGCTACAATCGGCGAAGCTCCTGTACCAGTACCGCCCCCTAAACCGCAAGTAACAAAAATCATATCACAACCTTTAAGCATCTCTTTTATTTCATTTTCCGATTCTTCAGCCGCCGCTTTACCTAAATCAGGATTCATCCCAGCCCCTAAACCTCGAGTCACTGTCTTGCCAATATGTATCTTTTCATCAGCTTTATTATGACGCAGAGCTTGAATATCAGTATTTATTGCCACAAATCCAACGCCCTTAACACCACTATCAACCATGCGGTTAATAGCAGAATTACCGCCGCCACCAACCCCGACTACTTTTATTTTTGCAAAAGTTTCTATCTCCGGTTTTACTTCAGCCATATAATATTTAGCGCTCGGTCAATTCTAGATTTCAAGAAAAGCCAACGCTGTTATTTAAATTTTACTTTATTTAGGGATTATTCTATTAAAAAATCCTTTAGCCCTACCTAATAATCCGCTTAGATTCTTCTTTAACTTACCACCGGAAGAAGAAGCGTCCTCATTAGCGTTATCACCCCAAATAACTAAACCTAAAGCGATTAAAAAATCTGGATTTTTTACCTTGTCTATCACTACATTTATATTTTTAGCTCTTCCGATAGCAGCCGGCAAGCGTAATTTTTTCTTTGCTGCCTCTACTAAGCCAACTAGATTTGAACCACCACCAACAAAAATAGCTCCGGCCGGCAACATACCGGATCTGTCTATCCTTTTAAATTCTTGGTCAACTTTATCAAAAATTTCTTCTATTCGGGCATTTATTATTTCCGACACATATTTTCTAGAAATCGTATCAATATCGTCATTAATTTCTTCTTCCTCAACTAATTTAGTAATATCTATTTCGTCATCTCTACCTTCTAAAGAAACAGCGCTACCGTATTCTTGTTTTATTCTTTCAGCTAAATTAATTGGACATCTAAGACCAATAGCGACATCGGCGGTTATATGCTCTGCTCCTATGGGCAAAACTGCTGTATGGATTAAGTTCCTTTCTTCATAAACTGCTAAAGAAGTAGTTGATGAACCTAGATTGATTAAGGCGACTCCCAATTCTTTTTGTTTAGAGCTGATGACTGCCTCTGCCGCCGCTAAAGGCGCTAAAACTAAATCTTCAATTTCCAAGCCAGTACGGTATATAGCTTTAGTTAAATTTTTTATCTGTGTACTTAAACCTTGAATTATCAAAGTTTCTACTTCTAACCTAATACCATTCATACCAATTGGATCTTTTACATCAGTTTGATTATCAACACTGAATTTAATAGGAATAACATGCAAAATTTCATAATTAACCGGTACTGCTAAGGCTCTAGCTGCTTCAATCGCCCGATTGACATCATTATCGCTAATTTCGCCATCGCTTTTGCCTACTGCTACTACGCCCTTGGAACGCTCGCATTTTATATGAGGATCATTAATACTAACCCAAACACGATTTATGGGAACACCAATTAATCTTTCTGCCTTTTCTAAAACAGCGGAAATAGAAGAAGTTGTTTCTTCAATACTATTTACCACTCCACGATTAACCCCTGCTGTCGGTCCGGAAACTGCACCAATAATTTGCAATTCATCGCCAGCCGGGCCAGAAATTTTTTGACCGATTACTAAACGGATAGAAGTTGAGCCAATATCTAAACCGGCAATAATATCATCTTTCATATTGATTATTAAAATTATACCCTTAATTACATTCTATAGGATAAAGCAATTCAGGCATAATATTGTTTACACTTGATATTATACAAAATTTTAAAGATTTTAACAATTCTAAAATATCCCCAGATACCAATTGATTATTTTAAAACCATAAATCAAGGTAATAACAGAGCCAAAAGATAAAAAGGGGCCTAAAGCTATTTTTGATTTCAGCTCTTTCTTTTTGCTTATAAGTAAAACTGCACTAACAATAGCACCGGTAAAATACGATATTATTAAAACCAGGGCCAATAAATCTAAACGGGGGAAAGAGATGCCAATAAGAAGCCCCAGCCAAATATCGCCCGTTCCCAAACCTCTACCCTTAGTAGCTAGATATTGAATCAAAAAAAACAAAGTCCCGACTAAACCAAATAAGGCTAAATCTTGCCAGGAAAACCCTAAAAATAAATTTAAAACCGCTATTAAGGCCGTCAAAGGCCAAATCAAAAGCATAGGCACCGATTGCCAGCGCCAATCGTAAATAAAAACTAAAACTAAGCCGGAAATAAGCAACCAATCTCGAACTAAAAAAAGAAGTGATTGATCTAAAGCGCTATCAGCTAGGAAAGATAGAACAAAAAGTAAAGCGGTAAAAAACTCTGTCAAAGGGTATTGCCAGGAAATAGAAGATTGGCAATGACGACAACGCCCTTTTAACAAAATAAAACTCAAAATCGGTATATTGTCATACCAGGAAACTTTATGGCGACAATTAGGACAATAGGATCGTCCCATAATACTTTCTTCCTGATATAAACGCCAAGCTAGGCAATTTAAAAAACTACCAACTATCAAACCTATTAAAGCGGAAAATATTATAAATAAAATATTCATATAAAAGTTGGATTAATTTAATTATCTTTTTGATAATATTGACTTAAGTTTTCTATCTCCGACTTTTTATTATCCGGCGCCAAATCTAAAGCCGTTTCCAAGTTCAAAATTGCCTCCTGCTCATCACCCGATTCATAGTATAAAACTGCTAACGCCAAATACCAATTATAATCTTTAGGGCTGGCTTGTGCTCCGCGCCAATTATATTTTATAGCTGAAACTAAATCGCCTTGCAAATAATAGCAATCTGCTATTTTTTTAAAGAGAGAATGATCCCAAAACCTGTTTTCATGAGCGGCTTGAAAAAAAACATTAGCCCGCTGATAATTACCATTCTCCATATAGCCCTCTCCTAAAGAAGTATAAATAATATATTTATAACTTCTAACTTCCTGTTTATGCTCTTCATTTATTAGATTGTTGTTTAAATCTGGTAAATTGATATCAACCAGTTGAAAATACTTTTCCGCTGAAACTAAATCGTTCTCTCTAACAAAATGTCGACCCCATTCTAAATAATTAAATGGCCAATCAGGAGTAATGCTTGCCACCTGGGAAAAATAATTATTAGCTTCTTCATTATTTCCTAAACAGCTGTATATTTTGGCTTTTAAAAACAAATTTTGATAGCCCTTATCAGGCAAACTAGTAAGCACAGATTTTAACCTGTCTGTTATCATTTTCTTCTCAGATAAATCGCGCCAAGAATCATAGTTGCAATAATTAGTTAAATGGGTGCCTAAAAAAGAATTAGCTTTTTCCATTTGAACCTTATTAGGTCTTAGATCTAAAATATTTTGGAGCAAACCACCGGCTCGGACAAATTCCTTTCTATTCAAAACAATTTGCATACTATTTTGATAATAATCAGCTAATAGAGCTTTAAAATTAGCGCGTAAAGGCAATAAGGAGAGGGCTATTAAAATAAAAGCTAATAAATTAATAAATATTTTTTCTTTTTTATTAAAAGAAGTTATTTCTTTCTTTTCAAATTGGGTCGTAAAGCTGATTGCGGCTAAAACAGCAAAAAATAGCCAAAAATAAACTTCACCAACAACAATGATAAAGCTAAAAAGAAGGGAAATAAAATAAGCTAAAGAGCCCAAAAACAAAGCCAGGGATAAATATTTATTCTCTCCTTGTCTTGCTTCCTTAAAACCCAACCGAAAAAAACTATAATACCATAAAGAAAACAAAACTAAACCAAAAAATCCAGTTGTAACTAGAATATCTAAAATCAAATTATGAGCGCGATCAGTATTAGCGCTAACATTACCATATAAACCCCAATCTCTCTCATAATACTTTATAAAAACTTCATTACCGGTTTCCAAACCATAACCAAAGATTGGTCGTTTTAAAATTGCATCAGAAGCGGCTTGGAAAAAATATACTCGCGCCGCCAAACTACCTTTGTTTACATCAAAAGAATCTCTGATTCGTCCTGAATTAAAAAATTCTAATGCCCCTAATCCTGATACAGCAATAACAATAAAAGAAATTATTATAACTATTTTTATTTTCTTTTTCAGGTGGCCAAACAAAAATATACCTAGAAAAAAAATGCCTAGCATTACGAATAAAGCTGCCACTCCACCCCGGCTAGAAGTGAAAAAAAGACAAATAATCTGTAACATGCCCGTTAAAAAATAAAAAAACCGAACTAAAAAACGAGAAGAAATGTAAAACAGATAAAAACTTAGGGGTATAACTAATAATAAAAAGGAGGCTAAAAAATTAGGCTGACCTAGAGACGATATAGCCCGCCCGGTCATAAAAGGCTCTTCTGGCCAACTAAGAAAATCAATATTCATTATCTGCAAAATTCCATATATAGCTACGAGCATTCCCGACAAAACAGCTGTTATGATTATCCTTTTCAGTTTTAAATTAAATTCTATCTGCCCTTTTATTTTTTTTATTGACACTAAATTAATAAACAACAAAAAGGACCATAAAAAATACATTAAAAAACTAGATAAACCTTGCTGCCGGGTATATGACCCAAAAAAACTTTGGCCAACATTAATTGAAAAAGGTAAAATAAGAGCTAAGCCCAAAATTAAAAATAATGGCGGCCAAAATAATCGCCCGATTTTTTTTAAGTCCTTTCCCTTGGCTGAAAAAAATATTTTCTTTATTGTTCCTTTATTAACTAGCCATAAAATTGTTAAAATAAATAGAAACCAAACTAAAAAGCGAAAAAGTATTAATTTACTGAATTCAAACATATTAAAAATCGGAAACAAATAGGCAAACCAAATCGGTACTAAAAAAATCAATAATAGATAACTGGTTTCTATAGCTATCTCCAAAATACGACTATAAGATAATTCTTTAAAAAATAATTTTTGCTTCATAGTGATTATTATAGCAAAATAAAAAGAGGCTGAAAAACAGCCCCTCTTTATTATTCAGATAATAATTATTATGCTTCTTTTTTAAATTTGTTCATCAAATTATGCCACACCACCAAAATCGGGCTAGCCACAAAAATAGAACTGTAAGTACCAATAAATATTCCGATAAGAAGCGCTAGAGCAAAATCTTTAATTGTACTGCCACCGAACAATAAAATTGCCAATAGCGCTAACATGGATGATAAAGAGGTATTTATAGAACGCGAAACTGTCTGATTTATACTGAAATTTATAGTATTTTCAAAGTCTTCATGGCTTTTGGGCAAATTTTCCCTAATACGATCAAATACAACAATGGTATCGCTAATACTATAACCTAAAACCGTCAAAATAGCGGCAATAAAAGGAGTATTTATTTCAATATGATAAAAATGTCCCAGAACAGCGAAGACTCCTAATGTTATTAAAACATCATGCGCTAAAGCGATAATAGCCGCTATTGCATACTTCCAGGAGGCAATTGGTTTGGAAACATGCCTAAATGCTAAAGAAATATAAATAATAATCATTAAAAGTACAATAATAGAAGCATTAAAAGATTTACTTTTTAACTCCTTGCCAATAGAGGGTCCCACTAAATCTAATCTTAATTCTTTAAAAGAAGTTTCTTCCTTGTTCTGCGCTAAATTCTCTAATTGAGCTAAAACTGCTTGATGAGTTTCTTCGTTAGTTTCTTTAAAACGAATAATATAACTATTATCTTCTGTTGGTTGAATAGTTAAATTATTAATATTAGCTTCTTCTAGACTGGTTCGTATTTCAGAAACTGAAAGCTCTTGACCCGAAAATTGTGCTTCCAATAAACTACCACCGCGAAAATCAACACCAAAATTAAGCCCCCAAGCAATAAGGGCAAAAATAGCGACAATAATCAATACAGCAGATAAACTTAAAAAAATATGTCTTTTTTGAATAATCCGATAAATCATATAATTTAATCTAAATACTAATAATTTTATTCTTGTGATTTAATTTTTTTTACTCCCAGCAACCATCTTTTCTTTTCCAACCAATTACCAATTATTAAAAGCAAAAGTATTCTAGTCACAACAATGGCACTAAATAAAGAAACAGAAACACCAATAAACAAAGTAGTGCCAAAACCCTGTACAGAAGAAGTGCCAAAGAACATCAAAATAAGGCAAGTTAAAAGTATGGAAATATTACCATCTCTAATTGAAGGCCAAGCCCGCTTAAAACCTTCATTTATCGCTTGAGTTACTGTTTGCCCTTTTCTTAATTCTTCCTTAATCCTGGC
The DNA here is from genome assembly GCA_964431235.1 of uncultured Gammaproteobacteria bacterium. GTDB lineage: Bacteria > Patescibacteriota > Patescibacteriia > Patescibacteriales > UBA12465 > UBA12465. The sequence continues at coordinate 4,627 of CAYSJA010000005.1, read as the reverse complement.
AAAAATTAAAATATTAGCATCAACTGCTACACCTAAAGACAAAATTAAACCAGCAATCCCTGATAAAGATAAAGTTATCGGATTTAAAGCATAGAAAAAAAGTAGAATACCAATAATACTAAATAAAAAGGCTAATGAGGTATCAAAAATCTTTATTTCATGAAAAGTATAGAAAATAAGAGTTACTATAATAAAAACAATAACAAGTGCTAAAAATATTGGCATGGCTTTAAAAATAGCTAACATTGTCAAACCGTAAATAGCTAAGGAAAATACTGATAATAAACCGGGCAGACGATAAACAATTATCATAAAGATAGAAACTAAAAGTAATCCAATAAGACCGGCCTGTAAGCTATTACTAACCGATTTAGCTCCTAAACTAGCTTCTACAGTTTTTTGAGAAATCAAGGAAATTGGTACTGGTAAAGCGCCAGAATTTAATCTCTTTACTAAATCTTTAGCTTCATCAATATTAAATTGACCAGAAATAACTGCTTGACCGCCGGAGATCTTTTCATTTACAGTTGGGGCGCTAATAATATAACCGTCCAAAAAAATAGCTACCGGTTGGCCAACATTTCTAGCGGTAATCTCTTCAAACAAATTTGCTCCTTCATCGTTAAACTGTAAAGAAACTTCTGGTGTACTATCATTAGGATTGAATTGTAATACTGCTCTTTTTAAATATTTCCCTGTCAATTCAGTATTTTTCCATAAATCATCTTCAGATATATCCTCAATATCAACATCACTTTCACTCATAGCTTCAACTTCTTGAACATTACTAGCTTCTATTTCATCTTCCAATAAATCAACCTCTACTTCTCCAGTTTGATCATCTGTTACTTCCACTTCCTGCTCTTCAATTTCAATTAAATTATTTGAAAATTCTAGATTTTGTTCTTTAAATTCTAAAATTGGAGTTTCTCCAATCATTTTTATTGCTTCATCAACATCTTTTATTCCAGCCAATTCGGCGATTATCCGATATTCCCCGCTCATACCTTTATTAGCTTGCACTACTGGCTCGCTAACGCCAAAAGCATTAACTCGGCGTTCAATTATATCCCGAGCTGACTCCATAGCATCCCCTCTGTCTATTTCGGCAATATTTTCCATATTAGCTTCATAGACAAGTTGGGTACCTCCTTGTAAATCTAAACCTAAATTAAAAGGGATTTCTTTAACTGGCGGCAAAACAATAACATCATTAGTCTTAACCGCTAAAAATCTGGCAAAATTATTATAATAATTAGCGCCAGCTATTAAAAAGGTGGCAAAAGCAAATAAAATAACCAACCCTAAAATCCAGCCGGTTCTTGCCTTGAGCGATAATTTAGAAAAATTTTGTAAAAATGCCATATTGAATTATAGCTTAAAGAATAAAACCGATTATCTAAAACCGGCAAATATAACAAATAAAAAACTTGCCTTTATCTTAAGACACTTATAAATAAAAATCAAGTTTGGCCTTTACAAAAACCCTCATTTTATTTATAATTACTCTAGCAAATATAATTATATCATTTATTGACCGGGTAACCAAAACCGGCTTTAAAAATTTTAATTTTAAATTTTATGTCACTAATACCGACTGTTATTGAAAAAGAAGGCCAAATTGAAAGAGCTTATGATATATATTCTCGTCTACTAAAAGATCGAATAATTTTCTTAGGCGAACCAATAAGCGACCATGTTGCTAATATTGTTATCGCTCAATTTTTATTTTTGGACGCTGAAGATAAAGATAAGGAAATAAAATTTTATATTAACTCCCCGGGCGGATCAGTTAGCGCCGGATTAGCTATCTATGACACTATGCAATATATAAAATCTGATGTATCTACTATCTGTATCGGCTTGGCTGCCTCCATGGCTTCAGTTTTGCTAGCGGCTGGAGCCGCAGGTAGACGTTTTGCTTTGCCTAACAGCGAAATAATGATTCATCAAATTATGGGCGGTGCTGAAGGACAAGCTTCTGACATTAAAATTAGAGCCGAACATATTTTAAAAATAAAAGCAAAAATAAACAAGCTGCTAGCTAAACATACCAAGAAAACAGAGGCTATCATTGAAAAAGATACTGATCGCGATTATTTCATGACTGCGGAAGAAGCTTTTAAATATAATATAATTGATAAAATAATAAAGTAAAAAAAATCTTGAATATAAAAACAGCTAACAGCTGTTTTTTGTTTACTTAAAAATATTAATTTATTCTATTTCAAAAGAATCAATCGCTAATTGAAAAATATTAGAATAAGCCAAACGCTTACTTATAACCGGAATATAAGAAATAACGTAAATATAAGTTCTTTTTTCATCAGTCAAATAGAAATAAAAATCATCTTCTCCTAATACTCCTTCCCAACCAGTGCCCTTCTCTATCTGCTCATAAGTCAAAGTCTCTTTAGAAACAGTGTCTTCATACCAAGCGGAAATATTCTGCATTTTAATGTTAGGTTGAACGGAAACTTGGATAAAAGAATTATCTGGAGCTGAAATTAAAACAGTATAATCATTATTAGAAGTATCTAAACTCCAAGAGGATGGATAAAGAAAAGAATAATCAGCTACCGGGCTATTATAACGGATAAGGAATGAACTTTCATCTAGACGACCCGATCCGGTAGGATCATAAGCATTCTGTATTTCAGCTAAATCTGAGTAACCATCGTCATCAGAATCAGCTTTATTAGGATTAGTGCCTAAAGCCTCCTCTTCATCATCAGATAAACCGTCGTCATCAGAATCTAAAACTGGCAAAAAATCAATTATTTCTTCATTATTTTGATTCTGATCATCACTATCCTCTATAAATTCATCAGAAGAAGTAGCAATATTAGATTTGTTATCATCTTCTATATCAATTTTATCAGGGCTCTTCGCTTCTGAAGAAGTAGAAGTAGCAAGTATATCCTCTTCCTTAATTTCACCGTTTTTTATTTCTTCAACTTTATTTTCTTCATCTATCTGCTCTTCTATTAGTACATTGGATTTAGATTGGGGCTTAATTATAAAAACATAGCTAAGATAAATTAAGACACCAACTAATATTATTCCTAAACCAATTATTAAAGCGCCCACTATCTTAAAATTATTAAACTTATCATTACCATCTCCTAAAGACTGACCAGAATTATTATTAGTTGCTAAAGAATTTACAGATCCCCCTTTTGGCATATTATGAACAATCAAATCTTTATCAACTTTGGAGACTACTGCGTTTTCTTCCACTTTTCCTTTTTTTTTATTCTTAAACATATTAAACAACTAATACTAAAAATAGCGCTATTATTATAATCAAAATAACAGCCCCCAATAAAATCCAAGACTTAAAACTTTTTTTGTTGGTTTTAGGCATTGAATGAATACCAAGCGCCACTTTTGAAGACTCTTGCTTCTTTGTTTTTAATTCTTCTCTTTTAGCTTTCGGCTGAAAACTAGAATTATTATCAGACATCGGCATAAATATACCACAAATAACTTAATTTAATATTAGCTAAATCATTTTTGCTTTACTGTTTATCAGATAATTTTCCCGGCCCATTGGGATTATAACCATTATTTACCTCTTCACCATCTAAATAGCCGTCACCATCGGTATCAGGATTAAGAGGGTCGGTGTTATATATTTTTACTTCTTCATAGTCACTTAAACCGTCACCATCGGTATCAGGATTAAGAGGGTTAGTATTGTAAAGTAGCTCTTCTTCATCAGTTAAGCCATCTTTATCAGAATCAATAGTTGCCTTTAAATTCGTATCTTCATTAATCAACTCTCCCTCTAAATCTTCATCTGTAAAATCAGATTCCGGTTCCTCCTCTCCCGGAACAAGCGAAACATAATCTAAAAATTCATCTTCTTCTTCAGAAGCTGCTTCTTGTTTTTTTTCGTCTTCTTTTCCCGTCTCTTCTTCCATCTCTGAATCTTCCTTTGCCCCTGTTTCCTCTTCTTCTTCAGCTATTTTCGGTTCGACTTCTGGTTGAAAAAATTTGCTATATACCAAAAAACCCAATAAACCAACTATCACTACCACCATTACCACTACAATTATAGTAAATATTTTTCCACCCTTCTTATCATCATCTTCATCTTCATTTAAAATTGAAGGGTCAGAACTGGCTCCCAAGCCAACATGCTTGGTAACGATTTCCGATTTTTTGTTTAAGGGCTGATTTTGGGAGTTGTCTTCCGAAACTTTATCTGTTTCTGCAAAAATATCATCAACTTCTGGTTGCTGGGGCAGAGCTTGGCTACCTGACTTAGAAGAATCCTCTTGATTTGGATTATTGGCGCCAGAGTTAGCATTGTTTAAATTTTCAAACATATTTTTTTATTAATAATCAATAATCTTTATTTTTATATTATAACGAAAAAACAACCCAAAGACAAATAAAAGTTAACTACAAAAAAACTAAAAATTTAAAAATAAGATTAATAACGAGGATCGATCGGACTGTCAACAGCGTCAATATCATAAATAACATCTATTTCTTCTCTAATTATTTTATAAATACTAACTTCTCCTTCATCATTACGCTTCAACACCTGTATTTTAGAATCTGTTGGCAAATCAAAAGAAGCTTTCTCTTCTTCATTCATAAATTCGGGTTGATAAGT
>CAYSJA010000004.1:0-10086 GCA_964431235.1 uncultured Gammaproteobacteria bacterium | reverse complement strand
AGCAGTTTTTTTGATTTCAGTTTTTAAGCCCACAGTTAAGTTGGCTATATCGGCCTTAGCGTAAACTGTACCTGATCCAATAACAGAAAAACGATCCTGATTATCATCCTTTGTATTGAAATAGAGAGCACAGATGGCAATAGCAGAAATTGCTAAAATACATAAAGAAACAAGAAATATTTGAGATTTTTTCATATTTTATAAAAATATCTATTCGCTTAAGGATATTAAATAGAACGAATAGATATTTTATTTTATTTTTTTATCAGCTTACCAGAAATACTAAGTAAATAAATAGCAGATAGACCGACTAGAACATAAATTATACGGGTAACAATTGATGTATAGCCGAAAATAGCGGCCACCAAATCAAAACTAAACAGTCCCACAAGTAACCAATTCAAGGCTCCTACTATTACTAAAATTAGAGCTAACCAATCTGAAGAATTTAACTTTTTCATATTTTTAATTAATATTTTATTTAAGAATTTAAATAAATTCGACCTTTAAAAATTATTTAAATTTAAAAAACTTAAAGCTTTATAATTATTATACCATTTTTTTATAAATATTTTTAGTTTTATCTATAATTATTTATCAAGCTTTTCTTTTAAAGGTTTGATGCTTTCTTTAAAAATAGCTAAACTGTTTTCTTGTAGAGATTCTCCGGGTGGCAAAATTTCAATAAGAGGATTTATTTTTACTCCATTTTTTACCATTTCATAATGCAAATGAGGGCCAGTTGAAAAACCTGTGGAACCAACATAGCCTATAATATCACCCTGTTTTACTTTATCACCTCTTTTTACCGCCATTTTCAACATATGAGCGTAATTAGTAGAATAAGTGCTATTATGACGCAGGCTAACCATATAACCATAAGAACCGTTCCAGCCGGCAAAAGTGACTACGCCGTCACCAACTGCTCGTATCGGCGTGCCTAAAGAAGCAGCATAGTCTATTGCTCTATGGTCATCTGTATAGACGTTAAAAGCTTTAATATAGCGCGGACCAGTGGAAAAACCTGAAGAAATATATTTAAAAGAAACCGGCGCTTTTAAAAATATTTTCTGTACTGAATTACCGTTTTCATCAAAATAACCAGAATTATCGGAATTTTCAACAAAATAATACAAATAATAAGGTTTATCTATATTTATATATTTAGCCGCTAAAACTTTACCCGGTCTGATATATTCTCCGTTTAGATATTTTTCTTCATAAATAAAACGGAAATTATCGCCAACACGTGGATCCATAGCAAAATCTAAAGTCCATTGAAACGCCTCAGCTAAAGCAATAATAGCGCGTTCATCAATATTTTGTGCCATGGCCGCTTCATATAATGATGTTTTTATATTCCCCTCTTTAATTATTATCTTCGTTTCATAAGGAATTGGTCTTGTTTCAGCTAAAAAATCATCTTTATTAACCCTTACAATCAATTCTTTTTCAGTATCTATTTTATAAACCAACTCTTTAAATTCATTATCTTTATAATTATAAGTAAGCTCAATAAAATTACCGGTTTTTATTTGAGCTAAATCATAAATTTCTTTAGAAGCCTGATAAATTTCATTAATTGTTTCTTTATTTAAATCAGTTTTTTCTGACATTAAGATACTATAAGTATCTCCAGTTTCAATTTCTACCAATTTTTTTAGAGTTTCCGGTTCAGTCAGCACTTCTTCTTTTAAAATAATTTCCCTATTCTCATCTATTTTGCCTCCCCAACTAATTTTCAAATTGTTGTTATAATAAAAAAAACTAAGAATAATTAAAAAAATCAGGCTTAAAGCCAGATATTCTATCTGTTTATTATATTTCATATTTTCTGATAATTTTAAAGTGGTCGCTGGTGGATTTGAACCACCGACCTCCGCGATGTGAACGCGGTGCTCTAACCAACTGAGCCAAGCGACCTAAAAATTTGTTAAAATGTACTATTTTTTATTTCTTTGAATTAATTTTTGTGCCCGAGGGGGGACTTGAACCCCCATGGGATTATTCCCACAGTGCTCTGAACACTGCGTGTCTACCGGTTTCACCACCCGGGCCAGCTTTATTATTTTAATATATTTTAAATTATTCTTAACCTTTAGTCCATTTTTTCAAACTAAGAGAAGCTAATAAAGTAGCAATAGGCATGGAAGCCATAATACCAATACTGCCCACTAAAGTTCTGACTATCTCTGTAGTTATCATTTCATTATTTAAAGCGCGAGATAAACTGAGCCCAATTTCCTGATTAAGGGAAAAAATAAGAAGAAGCGGCAAAGCAGCGCCAGTATAAGTAAGGAATAGAGTATTTACCATCGTACCTAGATGAGTATTACCTATCTTATAAGCAAGACTAAAAACTCTTTTAGGTGATAATTTAGGATTAGCTTCCTTTATTCTTTCTACCGCTTCAATTTGGCTTATAATTATATCATCTAAAACACCAATAGCACCGATGAGTATGCCGGCTAAAAGTAATCCATGGAAATTTATTTCTGTTTGAGTTGAACTAATAAGAAAAACGGCTTCTTCTTGAGACATACCGGTTAAACGGCAAATATTAGTAAAAATTACAGATAATAATAAAGTTAAAGACAAAGAAATTAAAATAGATAAAATTGCCAGGTGTGATTTCTTTCGCCAACCTTCAGTTATATAAACTACGAGCATCATAATAAATAAACCACCAATTAAAGTGATAAGAAAAGGATCCCGTCCAGCTAATATTTGCGGTAAAATAAATTTTATAATAACAACAAAAGTTAAAATTAAACTGATAAGCGCTCTTGCTCCTTTTGAACGACCAATAATAATAATCGCGGCTACAAATAAGAAAGCTAAAATAAAAAGAGGCCGGCTCCTAATAAAATCTGTTACATAAACGATTTCTTGATCATTTTCATCTAAAAAAATATCAACAAAGACTCGATCATTAACTTTATAGGATTGACTATCAGCGACTTCTATATCAGAGATACCATAATAAATAAATTCTTCCCCCTTTTTTTCTCCCCCTATAGCTTCAAGCCGTAAATTTTGCTGTTTAAAAGAACTGTTGTCTTCCCTTTTTTTCTCCTGTTCTTCTATTATCTCTGTTACCTTAGCTTTAAAAGATTCAGCTCCATTTATAGCTAAAACTTGACCGGGAAAAAACGATCCAAAAATAAAAAAAGAAAAAACTACAATCAGATTTACCCTAAAAAATATATTTTTCATTTTCCAGAAGCTAATAATTAATAATTATTTCGTGTTCTTTTATATATTAGCACTATTTGCTGTTTTTTTTCAATTAAAAAGGGATCGTCAATACGAACCCCTTTTTGTAATTTTAATTTGCTTCTATATTCTCAATAAATTATATATTAATAATATTATATTAAATTAAAAATGAGCTTATTTTAAGCTATTTTATAATAATTCTTTAACTAATTTATCAACTAATTTTCCCTTTTTTTCGTCATCTAAAATATTTTTCTCATCTAAAGATTTAACTAACGATATAACTTCTGTATAATCATTTACTTTATTTACCCTGCCTTCATTCAATAATATTTCAACATACCTGTCCTCTAATTGTTTTTTAGAACGCAAATTACCGCCAAAATTTTCAGCTATTTTTTCTAGGGCCGCTTTTAAAACTCTAGTGGAAACAACCCGTCTATTTTCCATAGAATCATTCAAATGATGTTTTTTTATTATTTCTTCTACTGATTTTACAAGTTTTTGATTAACTTTGGGAACATTAAGATTATATTTTTTATCTCTACCTTCAATAGCGTTAATTACGGAATTAGATTTTGAAATACAAAGTTTATCTAAATTAGGAGTGATAAATTGTTCAAATTTATTCATATTTAATCAATATATTTATATTATATTACAATTTTTTAGCTTTTATCTTTTTAAGTAGATCAAAAACATGGTCATCTAAATAATTTCCTTCAAATTCCATAACAATCTTTTCCTTTAAAAGCTTATTAAAGTTTTTCTTGATTTCATTTTTCATATAATCAGGGGTAAAAAGATATAACTCTTGAGGTTTTTCTTTATTATTTAAACTAGATACTTTTTTGGATAACTGATTAGAAAATTTTTTAAACAAATGCTGTTTTTTTGCTTCATAGACACTTCCACTGGCTATATAATATTTTTGTCGACCACTGCGTTTAAAATGACCTTCTCTATCAGAATATTGGCTAGAAAGGGTGGGAATTTCTATTTCTTCAAGTAAATTTATTTGTTTGTTTTCAGCAAGATAGATTTTTGCAGATTGTTTACCCGTTACAATAATTAAAGATTTTTTTTCTTTAAATAATGATAGTTCTTTTTTTATTTTCATAAAATATATTTCCAATTTACCCCTCTGAATTTATTAGTATAGCACAAAATTATTAATTTATATAGGTAAAAATAAAATTTAAAGGTTAAATAGAAATGTCCTACTTGGACAGATTAATTAATTATTAAATGTTCTGGTTTTTTGATATTGACGATAACATAGATAGTTGGAACTTTATATAAAAAAGCGGCAAATACATGCCCCTAATTACTATTCAACGCTTTCAAGAAAAATTTGTCCTGCCTTTTTTTATTCTTGCCATAATCTTATTTTTGTTTTATAATTATTTAAAAAGCATTATTAACAATTAAAAATAGGAGGTACAGAAATGGAAACACTAGATGTGCTGGTGGGCACGAAAAATACCACTAAGAAAGATTCTAAAATGACTCATCTTGAGTCTGTAGCTCTAGGATTGCTCGCATTAACTATGAAATCTGATTTTTTCAAACAACAACTGATGCAACAATTATATGAGCATGATTTGATCTTAACCGATAGCAGCGAAACGCCAGGAGATGATCTTGATTATGAAAATATCGAGTTTATCCCCTTTATCAGTCCTGAAGTTGCTGTCAGAAAATTATCTTGGCTTTGCAATGAAATCGGGTTCGCTTCTAAAAACGAGAAGCAAAGAATTGTAAGAGTTCTAAGCTTGACTTACAAAAATCCTATTCCACAAATGGCCGCCTGGGGTTTTATCTTTAACGAAACTTTGGGAGTATTTGTAGCCGGTCACCCTTTTAATATTGATAGTTGCCTTGAATATTCACAGGTAATAATATTGGGGCCCAATTGGCAGAAATTTGAATCACAAAATATTACCAAGCAAGTTAACCGGATAAGCCTGATGACTTTAACTAAATGTATTGAGGAGGCTAAATTTAACCTTAAAAGGATTGACCCTGAGGTTAGTTCCTGGTTATTTGAAGGTTCTGGCCTAGAGCTCTATTGCGCCGAAAATGAAAGTGATTATAAAGAAATTCTTGTCCGCATGCATAACTGTGGCCAGCCCTATATTTCTTTATCTGAGGATGTTGATTTAATTGCTTTGAGACCGAGCGTTACCGGAAGCTATGAAATTCTCCTTGCAAATTTAACAGCCTTATAGTAATTATTTTTTATCCTCAAAAGCCGTCAATAAAATGACGGTTTTCTTTTTTCTAAATTTATTTTATTTGTAAAGTTGCTTCGAGCCGTGTGTGAACTTAGAACCGTAATCATGAACGGCTGGCTAACTCGAGGAAAATAAGAAATAGAGAAAAAATTGCTAAAATAATGAGACAAATAGACTTAAAACTAGCTAATTATTATATTTAAAAAGTGTCAATTATGTTCGTGGACTTGTACATGGTAAAAATTGTCTTTCTAAAAATAGGCTATTATTAGCTTATTTTTTGTTTGCTCGCTTGGAAGGACAGTTTTCGGACGTGGGTGGCTGATAATAGTTAAAATTCAACTATTTGCTTGTCTGTTAAATCAATATGATTTATTTAATTTATTTAAAATAATTACTAAGACCTTTAATTACTCAGTAAATATTTCTACTATAATTATCTAATGATATTTCTTAGTGCTGGAAAAGCATAAATTTTACTTCTAGCGCTTCCCGGTGTTATATCTTTAATTATTTTTAAATCAACAAATTTTTCAATCACCGAATATAATGTTTGGGTATTAGAAATACTAGAGATTTCCTTAATTGTCTTAACCATAAAAGTTGGTTTAACAAAAATAGCATCCAGTAAAGAATGAGCGTAAATAGAACCAACTTTATGCATACTTTCCTTTAAAGAGCGATATAATTTTTCAACTTTTTCAACTCTTTCAAAAGTCTTGCTTGTCTGCTCATAAACAGCGTCAAGGAAAAAATTTATCCAAGGGATCCAATCTTCTTTTTCACTAACATTCTTCAATAATTCATAATAGACATCTCGATGCTCTTCTAAAAATTCACTAATATAAATATTAGGATGAGAAGTTACTTTATTTTCATACAAAAACAAAGGCACAAGCAAACGTCCGACACGGCCGTTACCATCCATAAAAGGATGGATTGATTCAAATTGATAATGGGCAATAGCAATTTGCACTAAAGGGTCTATTTCATCTTTATCATTCAAATATTTTTCTAAATTAGAAAACAAGCTAATTATATTTTGAGGCTCGGCTGGAATAAAGGTTGCTTGCTCAATAGTAGCACCATAAGGACCAATAAAAACTTGATTCTTTCTAAATTCTCCCGGATTCTTATTTTTTCCTCTAGACGAATTTAAAAGTATTTTATGAAGTTTTTTAATTAGGTTTTCTGAAATTGGTCTTTTTTCTAAAAGTTCTTTTCCTCGTTTTATGGCTAATCGATAATTAAAAATTTCTTGATAATCCTTTTCTTTTTCATTTTCCTCTGATTTTAGGTCTTTAGCGTCATATAACAAAACTTCATCCAAGGTTGCTTGCGTACCTTCAATTCTAGAACTTAAAAGAGCTTCTTTGGTAGCAAAAGAGCGCTGAATAATTTCAGGATTAAGTAGTCGCTTAACCGCCTCATCATAACGAGCAATTATTTCTCTAGTTTTGATAATTTTTCCAAAAACAGGATAATAATCTAAGTTAGGTGGTAAAAATGGCGGATTAAAAGGTTTTTTAGCCATATTTTTATTATATTTTAGCAAAATATATTAGTTAATTCTATGTATTAGAATTATATCATATCTTATTCCAGTTTACAAGCCTTTTATAGAATAAGAAAAATATAGTATACGCTAACTGGAATAAGGAGGCGGCTAATTATATTTATGCTATAAAAACTGGAATAGCATAATTGCTGGATTATAAATAACTTATTGCTGCACTTTATTAAAAATAATCAAAAAATAAAGTAAATTTCTATTTAATTGCTGCATTTTATTACGGATTATTGCGACATTTTAAAAGCCTATTTACGACTTTAAAATATAAAACTAGCAGTAGTTACTTGCCTCATTTAGTATTTTATCATTTATTCTTTCTTAGTAATCATACTAAATCATCTTTAGCAAAAGTTTCTAGTAATCTTTTGCCAGTTATTAATGAAAAATCATCCAAAGAAAACTTTTCTAGTGGAACGAGACCTCTTCCAGAATATTCAAGGGTTCTGTATAAATACCCCAAAAATGAACCAGCGTACCGAAAACGACGGATGCAGGCCCTAGTATTTTTAACTATTAATTAACCATACCCCTTCCAATTAAACAAACTTCTATCGTATTCTAGCCACTTATTAACCAAGTAACAAAATAATACTAGGACTTTATCCTCTGCAAGAATATTCCCTTTTTGGAACAGTCTAACAAATTTTATACTTATGATATCACAAACATTTTTATCCTCTTTGTTTTGTTGAATTAAAAACGTATAAAGTTTATTTTTGTATTTTTCTAAAATTATATCTAACTCGATTTGATCTTTGTAGGGCTTGTTAACAGCTCTTTTCGTTCCTTTCATCCATATTTTCTGATTACATCTCTCGAGTTTTAAAACTACCAAAACCCAATCCGAATCGCCAAACTCTCTTTTTATATTATCTATTATAAATTTATATGAAACTTTACAGCGATGCTTTATCCATTGGTTGTCGAGTGTTTCTGTTTTTTATTGTTTATTGATCTATTTATATTACAGATGGCCTTTTCTAAATTCATGATTTAATATTTTAATTAATCATGAATTAATTCTATATTAGAAGTTTTATTTTTAAAACAGGGGCATGAATTCAAACTTTTTTCATCCAACAAAATCAAGGTGTTTGATAAAATAGAGAAAATATAGTGTTATTTTTGGACTCATTAGACACAATAAAAACGGGCATTTCTGCTCGTTTTTATATAAGTGCTCGCCTGGAAAGATAGCTTTCGGACGTGGGTGGCTAATAATGGTTAAGATTTAGCTATCCATTCCCTATTCTTGTTTTTTATAGAAAGAAAGATAATCGCCAAATAGAATAGTATTTTTAAATCTACAGTAAATAATGCGCTTTGTGTAAATAAATTCCACCCTGTTTCACTGTGACAACCGGTAAAAAAACAGGAAAAACCACCAAGACCAAAATATCCATATAAAACACCGTTTAATACACCATAAGATGAAGTTATCCAATAGACAACAATTCCGGCTATAAATAAATACAAAACGTATTGTAAATATTTCTTTAGATCAGCGTTGTTAGTAAAAATATATATAATTAAAGGAATCGCAGCCATCAAAACAATAAGGGATTCATAATCACTATTGCCCAGAAATGTCACCAAAAGTAAAAAATAAAGAATTGCTAGTGGTAAAATTTTATAAATTATACTCTTTGTTATGTTTTTCATATTCTTTTTAGATTATTAAAAGTTTAATTATTTTTTACAACAAATATCTAATAATTTAAAGGTTTCATCCGCCAAACAAAACAACGGCAAGCTCGCATCTATACTGTTACGGTGTGGTGGTAATGGATTATGAATAATTCCTCCACGATAATATCCAAGAACTCCTTGTAAAAAATTTCTAACCGCATCATTTTTTTCCTTTGATGGAAAAGATAGTCGTCCCTCTTTAAAAGCTTTACCAATCGCAGGAACCGTGGATTCACTTATCCCTGGTTTAACAATAACCCTTATTTTAGAGTCAAGTGTTGAATACACTGTTTTAAGGGCAGCATCTATATCACCATTCAAAACAATTTGAGAAATTCTGCTAACTTCTGGATGTAAATTTTCAATGTATTCTATTAATACTAACTTTCTTCTATATTCATTTATTTTTATTAACTCTCTGGGTATATCATTATTCGATATATCCATCCAGTCATGGGCTTCATTAAAAGAAAGATGGCGTATCAAATTACTATCTACTGAAAATCCAGGCGGAACGATTTTTTGAATTTCAACCCAACAATTTTGCAATTCTTCGCTTTCTCTGGGAAAATGAGATGACATTAATTCTCCTGGATAAATTTCTGGAATATCATTTTCCCCTTTTTCAAACATTTCTAATCTAACGCAAGAAGTTAACGTTCGCATTTTTTCTAATTTCTCTTTTACGTTATTAATTTTTTCTTTAGCTTCATTAATAGTCATATCACATTTTTTGTATCTTACTATTTTATACTGATAAAAATTCGTTATTAATTTTATTACTATAATCATCTTGGGGAACATTTTGCAATAAATTCATTACAGCTTTTTTAAAATCATTATGAATAACTTCGAACACAACCACAAGTCTGCCGCATGTATCATATTTTAAATGTTGTTCGACTATTTCTGCACCCTCATTCTTTATACTAGCCAAAGCAATGCCGCTATTTGGTCCCATGAAATGAGCCATTCCGTTTCTTAATTTTTTATATAATTTTTCTTGTTCTTTTATATATTTATTATCAAGCAATACTATTCCTTTTTTAAAGTAATATCCATTTTTTTTATAATCAGCCTAATCGCAATCTTTTACACTAGCTTTACCCAAAAATTCTATAGCAACAGATTCCAATAAAAAAGCATGATAAGGAAATCCGTTTTTACAAATTTCTTCAATTTTTATACATAATTCATTTAATATAAATACTCTTGCGGTCATTTTTTTAATTAATAATTTTACCAAAAGCCATAACTAAATCCTTAAAATCTTTTGGCTTATACTTATCCCATTCTTCTTGCTTCACGTAAATCATCTTATATTCAACCTTTTTCTGTCTTTCGCTAGCATCTTCGCACCATTGTTTA
>CAYSJA010000003.1:0-3477 GCA_964431235.1 uncultured Gammaproteobacteria bacterium | reverse complement strand
TTAGTTTAGCTTCTTTAGTTCTAATTAAATCATGCCTTATTGTTTGACTCAACATATTTTTACCTCTTTACTGTCAACTGTACCATAGGAGAGTGCATTATATTGACATAATTATTAAAATTTTGTATTATAAAAAGTTAAGTTTTTAGTTCGTTAATAATTAAATATTATATAAAATGAAGCAAATAATCGTTTTGGCGTTTTTTGGATTATTTATTCAAACCGCTTTCGGACAAATTCTGGAGATTAATTCTCCTAGCGAAGATGATCTGTATTGCGCCTTAACTTCGGCGCCATCTGATAATGAAGATAATTTAATTATCTATATTTTTGGAAAGAATGGAACAGGTTTTCTGTCTTCTGATAAATGTGCCACTTGGCATGAATTAGAAGTTGACCCTAAAGAAAAGAGAACAATCTTTTCCGCGATCAGAGTAAATGATACTCTATTAATTGTTTCCGGTGATGGTCACAATGATTTACTAAAGTATTCGCTTGACGGTGGATCTACATTTTATGATTTTGATTTTCTAGAAGATAGATATATTTCAGGAGTTACTTTTTTTAATGATTATGTTATTTTTAGTCATAAAAAGAGCCTTACATATTGGAATATAAAATCCGGTGAAATTAGGGAGCGTGAAGTTCTCTCCGCAGATTATGACACAGAAATTATTAATTTATCCGGAAATAATTTTCTAGTGAATTTAGGAATCAAAAAGGTGGTTGAAGGAATTCCTAAGTTTTCTTTAATGATAAATAAAAATTTCCCACAAGATGGCTTATGGCAGGAATTTGATTATGATTACGATTTAATTACTAGCTGGTCTACTAGAGGTAATTACATTCTCGCATCTGCTTTAAAACAACAAGAGGGAACAACCTATGAAGTTGTTAAATCGCCTTATTTCCAAAACTTGGAATGGGGTGTGATAAATGGCTTAGAGTATGGAGATGTAATTAAATCTAGCCATGTATCCCTTTTTAGCAGTTTTTATTGGCATGTTGGTGGTAATAAGAATAATCAAGATGGTATTGTTATTAAAGAAGGGGAGGTAGTTAAAAGGGTGAAAAATGGGCGCTTAAATGGTATTTACCACTGCGGTTATTATGATCAAAAAGGTTATTCTAATTTGATAGACGATATCATAATCGTGGGTGATAATGGACGCATATTGTCTAGCCGACTGGATTTGGCTTTAGCCAAAAACAATGATCTTTGCAATGATTATGTGGTAAGCGATACGGTTGTTTATGCCGGTGACGAAGCTATTATTCATGTTTCTGGTAGTGATATCGGTGTCTCATATCAAGTGTTTACTCCTGGTGAGATTGAACCAATATTTGAATTTGTTGGCGATGGTTCGCCATGGTTATTTTCAGTCCCAGTAATTTGTAGTAGCACTTTTTATGTTTCAGCTAGTAAGGATGGGCAAAATATAATTTTGACAGATATGGCTGAAGTGGAAACTATTACCAGGCAAGACTATGAAGTAAGTGATGTAACCTCAATGTTGGGTGACAGGGTTGTTATTACTATTTCAGGAAGCCAAAAAGGCTTGGAATATTGCCTAACTAGTGGAAATGGGAAAAACATAGGAATGAAACCACAAATAGGAACTGGTGAGCCGATTTCTTTTTTCATAAATTTAAACTCAGGTTTATTCTTTGAAGGAATTAACAGGCTGTCGGTTTCAGTTAGGGGGTGTGGATTTACAAAACTTTTGGATGATAAAAGTGTTATCTCTATAAAAGCAGCAAACAGATTAAGTATTGAAAGAACTTATGGTTTGATGGTTTTCCCTAATCCATGTAAAAATCAGCTAACCGTAATTAGTGCTCAGAACTCTATCGCTTATTTGGTAAATATTTCGGGCAAAGTTTTAAATAGTATAAAACTTGAGCCTGGCAACAATGAGCTTGATGTTTCTAGCTTACAAAGTGGAATTTACTTTGTGAGAATTGGCAGTGAGGTAATTAAAATTGTAAAACAATAAACTATTGTAAAAGCGTCTAAAATATTTTAGACGCTTTTTTCTTTAGAAGGGGTTTAATGGTCTAAAATGTTTGGTGAAAATGCCATATTTATCGTAATATTAAATAAGAGTATAAGGCAAATATCAAGTAATTAATAATGTATGTTAAATTTATTTTTTTATATATAACAAATAGATATATTGTTTAAAAATATATAAAATGTTATAATTAATATATAAAAAATATGATTTATGCTTAGTCGAAATTTTAAAATATTGATTTTTGTTATTTTTATAATTTTTATTTTTCTTACATTTTATTATTTAAATAAAACGAGTGAACAGGGTCAACAAATTACTGATAATAAAAATTATATAAGTGATATAGAAGATAATAACTCAGTTGAAATAATTGAGGAAATAAATATAGAAGATGAGGCAGAGAGTGAAGTGTCTATGAGCCCCGATAGCGCAGAAGGTGAGATTGAAGCTGTAAATATTGATGAAGATGGCAATGATAAGAGGACGCTAGCGTCAATGGAGGCGCAAAAGAGAGAAATGCCTTTTCTGGGTATTGATGGTCTTGGTTTAGAATTTATGAATGATGAGGAAAAGGAGCAATTTGGTATTCCTCTAAATAATGATGTGCAAATTATTACCCGAGATTTTGATGGATCTATTTCGTCATACAAGATTATTTATCAACAAGAGAACATAGTTTATCCAAATTGATTAAGTATATAATTATATAATTATTTTTAAAAAACATGGAAAAGAAAAACAAGATTATTTTTTTAACAATCGCTGTTATCGCTATCGTTGCTATCGCTGTTTTTTTAGCTAGTGGTAATAAAGATGGCAACAGGCAGGCTGATCTTTCGCCAGTGAATAATGAAGGTGAAGTGGAAAATACTATTGCTGACGAAGGTCTTGAAAGTAGTGAGGTTCCGGTGGCTTCAGAAATTGATATTGCTGAAGACTTTGATTGGAAACAAGCGGTAAATGAGTCTGATTTTGAGATTGAATTTATGACTGATGCAGAGAAGAGCGCGATGGGCATTCCTGCTGAAAGAAGAGTTCAAGTTCTAGGTCGTCATGAAACCGGAGTCATTTTGGCCTACAAGGTTATAGAATCAGACGAAGATATTGTTACAAGTGTTCAAGATTAGTAATGTTAGTTAAAATTTGAGATGAAACGATAAAAAGACGCTATCGCGTCTTTTTAGATAATATTTGTTCAAGCTTTAGGTAATATTTACCCAATCTATTGACAATTTCTGTAAATATGGTATTCTATTATCAGAAGTTCTTTAATAGAAAAAATAACTAAAACTATAAGATCATGAAAAAAAAGTTTTTTTTAATTTTAGTCGTTTTTATGGCGGCTATGTTTCTGACTGGATGTGAATCAGTTCTACCGGATCCAGAAGAAGAACTAAATAGAAATGGTTTATTTCTAAAATTTTCTCCAGAGGGAGAAATGTCTTCATATTATATTGAT
>CAYSJA010000002.1:0-8891 GCA_964431235.1 uncultured Gammaproteobacteria bacterium | reverse complement strand
ATATTTGTTATTTAGTTAGTATTTAACTAAATAGCTTATCACACTAGATAGGACATTTCTATTTGTCTCAAATAGGACATTATCACATAATTTTCACATTTATTTTATCTAAAAATTAGCGGGAATCTTCTGTATTTTTTCGCCTGTATATTCATTATGATATTTAATCCAGGCTTTTTCCAAACGAAACATCTTATTACGGCATTCCAGGTAACGACCCATTAAATCTTCGGCTAATCCGCTGTTAATTTTTTCTCCGTAAATACCTTTGACATGCTCGTAATATACAATCATTTTATTACAGCTAGCCATAGCTTTTTCTAGGGTGGCAATTCCTAGATTAAAATTGTTATATCGCAAACTATTGGATTCACCGATATTGAGCGGGATAGACATGCTACAATTGACCATGCTTTCGGTAAAAAGAAAATTCAACTTAGTAAGAACGGGCTGAAAGCTTTTAACCGTCAAAACTGCGCACTCCATAGCACGTTGATAAACATCCAAATCGCGAAAAGATTTTAGAGCTCTTTTGGGACGATAGGTTTGTAAATACGGCATAAATTTAATAATTATAAATTAATTAACTATTTTTAAAACATTCTCTTTAGGTATTTCCACGATTTTCCCGTCTTTATAGTGTACATTACGCTTACGTTTAGAAGTGATTTTCTTGACCACGTGTAAAGGATAGAACTCAAAATAATCTTTCTCGTCAAACCAAGCGCATTTGAATTCAAATATCCTCAACCCTGTCAACCGAGACATTGCTAAAGCATACCAGGTCAATTGCTCAATCGGTTTTTCTTTGGCAGCGTTGGGCTTATAATCTAACAAGTGAATCTGACCATTTCTCACCTGAATAAAATCAATGTGACCGGTCAATATTTTAGGCATAGCCACTGCTCGCTTTTTTCCTTTAATCCTGATCTTCCCGTTATCGGTAATCTTAAAATGCAATTGGTTTTCCATATGCTCAATATCTTCTCGGCGGATATAGACTGGCACTTCGGTGGCCACGGTGCAGGAATCATTAGCAACCATAAACCGTTGCAGCTTTTCGTGTCGCTGTTTGTTATCCTGGACGGATTGAATAACGAAAGAGGCCAACTGGTTGGCATAATTATTTTTGGATTTGACCAACATTTCCGCCTTGTTAAATTTGCTTTTAATTTCCGACATACGTTCTCCCTGCTGAAAATATTGATGTGGGGTATTGGATGAAACATGATTTAAAAATTCCTTTAAAGGTCTAAAATTTCGGTTGCCGAACTCTTGCAACATTAGAGCGATTTTAGCACGGTGGTAACGGAAACGGTAAATCTGCTGGTGCGCCAAAGTCACCACTTCTACCATTTCCTTAGGACTGAACATCTTAATGGCGTAAGGACGAAGCCGTTCAAAACGGCACAGGCTGGAATACTCGGTTAACCATTTAGATAATCCAGACGATTGCGGGCCGATCCCGAATTTTTTCTGCAACAACTGACAGGTTTCTTCTAAAGTCAAACCCAAGTTATAGAAACTTAGACCTTCGGCCACCACCTCTAAAGGAAAATGCTTGCCTTTAATATCCTGGGTGCTAAAGGTGCGACCGCATTCTTCGTTTTTACACTCATATAATTGGACGACTTCAAATTTGTTCCGACGAGTACCGCGCTTAATGAAGTCCTTATGCTTACAATAAGGGCACTCCTCAGGCATTTTCTCCTGCCGAACTTTCAAACTAGCCGGAGTGGCGGTATAAATACTGTTAACAATTTTTTTACTATTTTTAATTTGATTCATATTATCACCTCACGCTTTAGTGGGGTAAAAAACTCACGATTTGGAGAAATTCCAGGGTCTTTTTTGATTCGTGAGGTAGAACGGTTTTAAGCGTTTTAACTTATATTTAAAGGGTAAATGATAGAATATTAATAACCAAAAAACTAAAAATACGGGTAATTATGTGTCAATGGTTAAATTAAAATTATTACGATTTTTTTAGCGAAAACTTTTATTAATTATTATTTCTAGGCAGTAAATTTTTTCAACCAAGTATAAAAATATTCAGTCGCCCGAACATCGTCTTCATTGTAATCAATAATATCATTTAAAACGTCGCAATCCGCTTCTTCCAGCCATTTTTCATACCAAAATATACTCTGCGCGCCACCGGCCTTAGTGTGCCGCCACTTAAAATTGACAAACTTGGATTTGGCAATATCTTTAATGGAATAAAAGTAGAGCGGAAAAATAACGGATTTTTTTCTGACATTTTCCAAATCAAACAGTCGGGAGTGAAACTGCTGAAATTTTCGGGAACTGCCGTATTTATCCGCCAATTTTTTAGTCCAACATTTTTCGTAATTAGCATAATGAAAAACTGTATAATTATCTTCCGGCAGAACTTCCAACCAGGCTAAAAATTTCTTCCACAAAGTTTCTTCTTCTTCAGGGTCTTCCGCTAAAAAATACAAAAAATATCTATTTTCCGTCGGATGCTTCCTAACATGGCCGATTTGGGCGTATTTAAACTCTGAATCCCCGGCAATCCAAAAACCAAACATATACTGGATTTGTAATAACGGATCACCTTCAATGTCAAAAAATATTTTAAGCGGAGCATCCGGCAAGTTTGGTTTAGCCAACCATTTTAGCTTGCCATCTATTAGACTTTGCGCTTGCAGTTTAATCCGTTCCAAAGTTTCTTGACTGGTATAAGGAATTTTTGGTAATAAATTTATATCTATTTTAGCCGCATCAACTACTGTGTTAATTCCGCAGTTGCGCAGAGCCGGATGAGCGCGACAGTCTAAATGATATAACAGGGCGATATCATTGGCCGTTTCGGCTTCCGCTACACATTTATTATACCAAGGACTTTGTTTATAACTGGAAACCAATCGTAGCGGTGGCTTATTGCCCCTGATAATGCTTAAAATATTCTCAATTTGGCTAACGGTTTTTTCCTGTTCTTTGGCATCTATTGTCAAAGAAATTTCTTCCTTATCCCGATTAATAATTGCTGCTTTACTCGGAAATATCCCTTGAAGTTTCTCTAAAATAAAACCGTACAACACTAGTTGATATTTTTGTTCTAAATGGATTTCTTTCGTTGACTTAATTTCTATGGGCTGATAGTAATAATCACCAAATTGTGATTGACCAGGAAGCTTTCTTAATAAATCGGGTCGTCCCTGATAAAGAACACCATCTGCCTGATATTGAATAACTCCCTGATAAATTAATTCCGCGCCAAGAGCCATCAACTCTAAAGTCATTTTAAAAGCTTGTTTTAAATTCACTGATTTAACCGGAGTAAAGGTTAAATCCTTTATATAGTCTTGCTCATGCAAAACTCCCTGCTCAAACAGCTTCAGGGTCAATTCTGGCATCTCGCCCTTATCCCGGGGATTGCTAAAACGATCATGCCAAATCCAATGCGGACAAACAGCATATTCAAAAAATAAAGTCGGGGTAAAGATTAGGAATTTTTGATTTAAAACTTTCATACCGACGATTATTATTTATCGGGTAATTTAATATCTTAAACGTCAAAATTAATCGCTAGCGGTAATGTAAAAATTAAATAGAAATGTCCTTTTCACATTAATCTTTAATTATTTTAATTATTTTAATCTATTTATTCTTTATATTTTTTTAAAAATAAAAACAAATAAAAAATCTTTATTCCCACCAAGAATAGCTAATTGCAGTAAGACCGTCTATCCAGGGCGAATAATTATTATTATCCGCCTTCCCTTTTGTTTCTATTTTCCAATATAATCCCGGGGAATTATCAGGCAATTTTATTTCTTTACTAAGTTGGGCTTGGAAAAAATCCTGACCATTTCCAGAGACAGAAAATAATAATGAATTTTTGGCAACTTCATCACCACAAATTTTGTCATCACAAGCCAGCAGATTACTGAAAATTACTTTTTCTAATTCCCCATTTTTGCTAAATAGATTTCTGGTAACAAGCCTATAATTATTTTTTTGTTCAAAACCATTATCTTGTAAAAGTCTTCTATAATAATTATTGCCCCGAGAAATGATTACTTCTAGCTCTCCTAAATTAGCTCCGCTTCGACACCAAGCTGAATCTGCTTTTTCCCTGTCTTCTAAAATCTTGGCTGTTAAAGACAAGGATCCTTTAATGCTATCTGTTTCATTTTGCCATAACTTGATTAGGCGCGGACTGTTTTCTGTTAATGAACAAACATACCAAACGGTTTCGTTGCCATTTTCTTGTTTTATGGCAATTGGAGTAAAGCCACCACCAGAAACACGCAAACCAAAGAACCGGCTAATATCAACTTTCTTTTTATTTGTTACTTGGTAGCCCAAAAAGTCATAACCACCATAGATAACTAAATAGTTATCATCATCGCCGCCAAAACCAAAACTGGCGCGGTTAAAGTTTTCTCTTGAAACAAAGGGGAATTCATCTTGAGGGTCAAGATCAGAAAAGCTATTACCATTGAATATATAGGCCCGACCCTTTTCTAGTGCTCCATCTTGAAAAACAAAGCCAACTAGCCAGCTGGAAGAAAGGGGATAAATATTAATGTTTTTTATTTCAAAATCCCTTATATTACTTGGAACATTAATCTCATTGCCATTTAAAAAAATGCTTTTGTCCACTATTTCCAAGCATTTCTCACCAATACAATATTTACTATTCTCATCCCCTCCTATTTTGGGGAAATTCCAATCTAAGGCCTCAAGCCCGCAATATGAATTCTGGCAAAAACCTTTTTCAAGCCAGTTATACTGTGGCGAGAAAATAAAGGCAGTGGTAATGTTGTCGTAATAAAAATTAGTCAAATTTGTATCAATAGCTAAATCATTTACAAAATGATCACCATATACATTATAGTGCAGTTCTTTGGTTTTTTCTTCTCCTAATTCTTTTAACGCAGCCCTATAAAAAGAATCAGTACCATTTCTATTGGTAAAAACAAATAATAAAAATAGGATAATTATAAGAATAAATATAAATATAAAATGAGCAAAGGGCGGGATACCACCTAATATTTGAAACCAAGAAGACCGGCCTAAATCTGCTTTAGCCGGTCTAATCTGCTTTTTATTTTTTGTCTTTTTGGATGACATTTTAATCTTTTATTAACCAAAAGTAGCCATATTTCTATTGCACTATCATCTTGCCAGTCTGATCAGTCCTTCCTGGCATATCTTGATAAAAAACATACTCGCCAGGGCTGGGGGCATTAAAAGTTTTAGCCATAGTATAATCTGTTGGCACCGGTAACTCTAGGGCGACAAGAGAAGAATCAATAAAAACTAAACGTGAACCAACTCCAACTGATGTTAGAGATAGAGTTACTGGCTCCCCACTTATCACTACAAATTCGTTTGGCGAAAAACCATTCTCATCAGCTCTTAACTTGATTGTCCCTTGCATTAAAGTATCAGGATCAACTGGTTCGCTTAAGCGTGGTGCAATCGGCGTCATTGGCGGGGCATTATTTTGTACAACTTGGCCTTCTTCATTTACCACCTTGCTATCAGGAGTAATTAAATTAACACCAGCAGTAGTAGCAATTGCCTTATCTAAATCGCTAACTATTTCTATCTGGTCAATCGTGGGATTAAATATGTCACCTTTTCTATTATCACTACTTGCTTCTTCGCTATCTTTTGCCTGATTGTTTAAACTTGCTAACTGATTATCATCCTGATCTAATGTTTCTCCTTGGCGTAAAATTAAAATTACAAACATAACTGCCAAAATAATTAAAATAGTGCCAAAAATAATTAAATGTTTAGGAATAGAACTATTTGCTTTAGAACTCTTAATTTTTGCCATACTTATATAAGATTAAATATGATTTAAAAAAATTGACTATTGCACTATCATTTTCCCTATTTGCTCGGTTTTGCCAAAAACATCATTTCTAAATATGTATTCGCCTGGATCACTAGGGACAGTAAAAGTTATCCAGCGAGTCTCATATGGGCCACAACCAATAGAAATTGCCGGCATAGTTTCTTCATAAAAAGTGAGAACAACAGGATATTTGATACGAGAAGTAAGTGATAAAGTTATTTTTTCACCTTTATTCACAGTAAATTCAGAAGGGGAAAAACCACTGTCTAATCCGGCTATCTTTATGGCTCCATCAGGGATGTCTTCTTCTGATCTAACCGGTGACTGATCTGGTACCGGCAGATACATGCGCGGGCTTTCAACTATTTCACTTTCACTTCTTTCCGGGATATAAACTGATGCTTCGTCAGTTACTAAACTAGAATCCCCTTCCGGACTGCCAACTATATCCTCATTAATCTGCAAATCTCCGCTAGAAGGCCCTTGATTCTGGATATTATTTGAACGATTAAAAATATTTATCCCTCCTCTACGGCTAGAAAAGAAAATAATTGCCAAGATAACTACTAGCAATAAAAGAATTATTTCAATTACAATTAAAATACGCGCCTTTTTTCTTTTTTCTATCTCCTCTAAACTATCTACATTTTCATCTTCTAGAACCTCATTTTGATTGTTGTGTTCTTCTTGATTTTCCATAGATATTATTTAAAATTAATTTTTTTATTTCTTTTTTTGTCTAAGCTACCGTAATTTAAAACATTTAAAATTATTCTTTTTTATCCCTTTCCAAATTAATCTTATCAATATCTAAATACCACAGATAAGGGATAATTATCTTAGGAATCATAAAAATAATACAAACAAATTTTATATATTTATTATAACATAAAAATAAATTAATAACAGTTATAACTCTATTTTTATAAATACAATATATACAACAAAAGACAGCGCATCATGCACTGTCTTTATAATTCTGAACATATTTCTAAACTATTAAGCTGGATTATTCAACAATCATAACACCCTCTTCTCCCCTGGCTCTGTGTCCAGGAAAATCACAGAAGAAAACATACTCACCTGGTTCATCAGGAACATTAAAAGTAGTAGCTTTGGTCTCTCCTGGGCGAACATTGATGTAGACACCGCTTAATTTTGGATCTTCAAAAGCAAGCACATGAGAAGAATCCTCAGATCCAGTCAAAGCTATTGTTAAAGCTTGACCGCGACCAATCCTAAAAGTTTGCGGATTAAAACCATTAGCATCTAGAGTTAACTTAGTTGCCTCTGGTATCTCTTCCTCACTTTCAATCGCTTGAGTTTGTTTCGGTGCTTCTGGAGAGTTATATTCAACATCAGTTCTTACTGCTTCCCCTTCTTGATTTACTACGCGACCATCTGTAGTAATCAAATCAGCGCCTGGAGCTTGAGTAACAGCACCAGCTAACACCGGATTTACTTCTTCCATCTCTACTGCCTCAGCTTCTTCCTCTGACATACCTTCTTCTAAGTCACCGGTTTCCTCTCCTGGAATTGCATCTTCCTGGCCAGGAATAATGACATCATCTCCGCTTGGCACCCTATCTTTAGGAGCGCTGGCGATGATAGCAATGATAACTACAAGAATGATAACCACACCAATAATTATTAGAGTAGTTTTCTTCTTGGAGCTTAATTGTTTTTCGTTCTCCATATTTTTTTATTTTTGCCTATTCATTTACAAGGCAACGTTTTTTATTTAAAGTTAATTTGATATTTTTTTATCCAATATTATTATAACACATTTTTAATCAAGCAACAAGCCACCTAGCTGATTTTGATCAATTGCTTTAGTCGGCCAATCTCGCCAATCATAACGCTTACCAATAAGACGAAGATAAGCATCAACTGCTTTATCACTTCTAATAACAACTCTATTGTCTTCTATATAAGCATACATAGAAGCCATTTCCCCCTTTGGAGTCAAAAATATTTCTACATTATTATCTCTAAAATCAACTATTCTATACCACACCCAAAGATCGCTTCCTTCTTTAATATTTACAAAATTAATTATTCTTTCATATTCATTACCAACCTTTCTAAACTCTCCCTTATACACTCTGCCCACATATTCTTCTTTTACTCCGCCAACAATAGCCGGGGCAAAAGTAGAATATTTTACATCAGAGATAGTATAGAGAGGATCAATGGTATTAGCAGTAATCTTGTTAACTATTAAAGTAGAACCACTCATATTTAAATTACCAGCTAAAGTCAATCCGCCATCAATTTTCACATTATTAGCAACATGTAAAGATTCACTAGGGTTAGTAAGACCAATACCAACATTACCTTGGACAAGAAGACCATCGGTAGGAGCACTTGTACTTAAATAACTAGTACCAATAGCCACATTACCAAATACTGCTAAGCTAGACGCCCCAGCACTCAAAGAATTAACTCCAAGCTTACCTTCAAAGAAATTACCATTTGTTGATCCATATCCCTTTAATATCCCATCAACACCTAAATTGCCAGAAACATCAAGCTTATTACCCGGGGCAGTATTACCAATTCCCACATTTCCACTATTAGCATTATAGATATCATTTCCATCAGCAGTCCAATAACCAACAGTAGAAGTACCAATACCAGATATCATACTATTAACATATTCCACTGTAGATAATGCCAATGTTTGACTTTCTCCCGGGGTAACGCCAAAGGAAACACTATCTAATTGAGCAGCTCCATTGACATGTAATTTTGCAGTCGGACTGGTCGTTCCGATGCCGACGTTGCCGTCGTTTCTTGCGAACATTAGGCTATTTTCAGCACTATCAGTGATATTTAAAGCAGAGCTAGCACTAGTTGCTCCTGCTCCTTTTACGACTAATTTAGAAGTCGGACCGGTCGTCCCGATTCCTAAGTTCGTATTGTAAAAATATGAATTGACATTATCTGCTCCTTGCCCCACTACAAATCTTGTAGTGGCCGCTGATGTTGCATTACCGGTTTGGAAACGATATCCTTCCGTTCCAGTATTATATACATAAATGCGGGAAGG
>CAYSJA010000001.1:0-5195 GCA_964431235.1 uncultured Gammaproteobacteria bacterium | reverse complement strand
CGTAACTAACCGGACTAGCCCCTCCCCCCAAAGGCGGAAACTCATAATTAAGCATTAATATCCTTTTTTTGTTTTCTTTATCTTTTAACTCCATAATATTCTCTATACCACTTAACAAAAGCCCTAATGGCTTCTTTGGTACTTGTTTTTGGTTCCCAACCTAATTTGTCTTTTGTGTGTTTTATATCAGCATAAGTCTCTATCACATCACCTGCTTGTAGTTCTCTATAATCTTTAACTGCTTTTATGTCTAACTCTTTCTCTAAACAACTGATAAAATATTCAAGTTCAACCGGCTTATTATTCCCTAGATTAAAGATCTGATAACCCTTTGTTTTGTTAAGGGCTAAAATAATGCCATCTATAATATCATCAATATAAGTGAAATCTCTCTTCATCTTGCCGAAATTGAAAACTTTAATCTTTTCATTGTTTAAAATTGCTTTAGTAAAAAGAAAAAGAGCCATATCTGGTCTTCCATAGGGGCCAATAACGGTAAAGAATCTTAAGCCAGTAGTATTTAGGCCAAATAAGTGATGATAGGTGTAGGCCATTAGCTCATCCGCTTTTTTAGTGGCAGCATAAAGTGAAATTGGCTTATCAACATTATCTGTTTCTCTAAATGGTACTTTTTTATTATTTCCATAAACTGAACTGGAAGAAGCGTAAACTAAATCTTTTATATCATTACATCTAGCTGCTTCTAAAATATTTACAAAAGCATTGATATTAGATTTTATATAAACCTTAGGGTTCTCTAAGCTATATCTAACTCCGGCCTGAGCAGCTAAATGACAAATTTTATCTATCTTGTTTTCTTGAAATATTTTATCAACTAACAAGTTATCACTTAAATCTCCCCGATAGAGCTTAAAATTTGAATACTTCTCCAATATTTTATTTCTATCTTCTTTTAGCTTAGGGTTATAATAATCATTAAAATTATCAGCGCCAATAATAATATTGCCAGCTTCTAAAAGACGTTTAGCACAATGGAAACCAATAAATCCAGCTGAGCCGGTAACTAAGATAGTCATACTTTATTTGATAATTTCATAAATTTAACATTTATTTCTTCTACTTTCCTCATTGTTATTTATCACATTTTTAAGGTCTTATTAATCTGTCTATATATTTCTTTTAATGATTCAACCGGGATATACTTACGCCACTCATCACCGAATATATCAGGAAAAATATTCGTGCCTTTAAAATATAGTGATACAGCATCTGAAAAAAGGTAATTATCGTCAAAATAGTTATTAAAAGATTCTTTATGCCAGTCATAAAAAGTATCAACAGTAGTAAAAGCATCAACTATTTCTTTATCAAGTTTAAATATTTTTTTAGTATCAAACTTACAAGCAACTTTACTAGCAAATGTATAAAGATATTTCATATATCTCCCTATATCTTCAGGGTTATCTATAAACATTTTCGGATGTTTCTTGCCACTAGTCAAATATTTAAACACCTCAGACCAAACATGGGATAGATGTGTTTTAGGGAACTCTGGATGATTAGCTAAAATCTCAATTGTTTTAGGATGCAATAGGCGCATAAATTACTTATTATCTTACTTAAACTCCTTAAAGCTATTTGTTAAGAATAAACCTTAGCTATCTCCCCATTCCCTCATAAATCATGTTTAGATTCTCAAAATCCTGTCTTTCCCAAAAATTACGAGCATCAATGACAATATTTAGATATTTCTTTATCTCTTTAGCAGAAACACCTCTAAACTCCTCCCAATGTGTCATAAGGATTAAAGCATCAGCGCCCTGAAGAGCTAAAAACTTGTCATCTACTATTTTAACCCTATTGCCCTCTTCTTTATCAAGATTAAGCAACTGTCTAGCATTTTCATTTGCTAAAGGATCATAAGCTTTAATCTTCACTCCTTTTTGGACTAATGTCTTAATAATATCTAAAGAAGCTGCTTCCCGAACATCATCTGTCTCTGGCTTAAAAGCCAAGCCCCAGATAGCAATTGTTTTATTATTCAAATCTGGCAAATGTTTCTGTAATTTTTGTATTACCACCGAACGCTGAAACTGATTAGTCTTTACCACTGCCTCTAAAATTCTCATCTCTATTCCATAATCAGAAGCGGTTCTGATAAATTCATCTACATCCTTAGGAAAACAACTGCCACCAAAACCTGGTCCGGCCTCTAAAAATTTATGGTTTATCCTAGTATCAAGTCCCATTCCTTGAGCTACATCCTTGACATCGGCTTTGATTGAATCGCATAAATTAGCTACTTCGTTGATAAAAGAAATTTTAGTAGCTAAAAAGGCATTGGATGCGTATTTTATAAGTTCAGCGCTTTTAATATCAGTAGCCATAAACTTAACTCCTTTAGCTATCAATGGCTGATAAAGTTCTTTAAGTACCTTTTTTGCCTGTGCAGATTCTACACCAACTATGATTCTATCTGGCTCCATAAAATCAGCTATAGCTGATCCTTCGCGCAGAAATTCTGGATTAGAGGCAACATCAAATTCCAAAGCTTGACGCAAATTACTCTTAATAATATTCTTCATGGTTTCGGCCGTACCAGCCGGCACCGTTGATTTATTAACAAATACAATATAGTGATCTAACTGCTTGCCTACTGCCTCAGCTACCTGGCGGGCATAGCATAAATCTACCCGCCGCCTTTCATCAGGAGGCGTACCAACAGCGCTCAAAACAACAGAAGCATTTTGTAATCCAAACGACAAATCCTCACTAAAAAACAAGCGGTCAGCTTGAATATTTTTTTGCAATAATTCTTCTAATCCTGGCTCATAAATCGGTGAAATTCCTTGCTTTAGCTTGGTAATTTTTTCACCATCTACATCAACTCCAACTACTTGATGGCCAAGTTCAGCTAAACAAACGGCGCTAACTAAACCAACATAACCTGTTCCTAAAACACAAATTTTCATACACTTTATTTTTCAAATTATATAGGCAAAATTTACAAATCTTGCTTATTCTCAATTATTTCTTTAATCACATAAACTTTCTCCTTTTTCACCGCATGGTAATTTTTAGACAATATATCAGCTAAAAGGCCGAAGATAAAGAATTGAACACCCATTAAAAATCCAATTGGAGCCAAAATAGTTACAGCTGTATCAGATAAACTTTGTCCTTTAAAAATTTTGATATAAATAAGCCATAAACCGGCTAGAACAGAGAGGAAAATTAAAAAAAGACCGATTGCCCCAAATAAATGCAAGGGCCGATTAACATACTTCTTCCAAAACCAAACTGCAAACATGTCCAATATGCCTTTAATACCGCGTTTGAAATTATATTTAGTTCTACCAGTTGTCCGCGGATGGTGCTGAACCGGTAATTCACCGATTTTAAAACCATTAATCTTTAAAATAGCCGGAATAAAACGGTGCATTTCACCAACTAAATCTACATGGCTAAAACATTCTTTTTTATAGACTTTAAGAGTACAGCCACTATCATGAATGCCATCATTAATTAAAAACTTGCGTACTCTAGCAGCTAATAAAGAAGCCGCTTTCTTGCCAAAAGTGTCTTTTCTGTTTTTTCGCCAACCAGAAACACAATCTAAATTATCTTGCTCTAGCTTGGCAATCAATTTAGAAATATCAGCCGGATCATTCTGGCCGTCACCATCTAAAGCGGCGATATAAAAACCGCGAGCAGCTTTAAAGCCGGCATCAAGAGCGGCTGTTTGACCGAAATTCTTACGAAAATTAATAATAGTCAAAGGTCTTAAAGGCCGCATTATTTCTAAAGACTTATCGTTTGAACCATCGTTAACAAAAATTATTTCAAAACTTTTACCCAGTTGTCTACACTGTTGCAAAATATTAGCATGTAGATTAATAATCGCTCCTTCTTCGTTAAAAATAGGAACCACTATTGATAAATAAAAATCGTAATTTTTCATATTACGCTATATTCTATGCTTAAAAAGTTATCCTTTCTATATTTTTTAACAAAATATTTATTATCTAATCCTTGTATTATATAGTTATATATACCATAAATTTGCTAAAAAATCAAAAACAACATAATAATCACTACTCTCCTTAGATTACTGGCTTAACAAATATCAGTTATTTCTGGTTTTATAAAAAAGAACGGATACCAAACCGCTCTTTCTTTTAAATTGATCTACTTATAGATCCATACTACATCTTATTTTAAGGATAAATGGAAGTAGGACTTTCATAAGGTTTAGCTTGATTAGCTAAATCATAATATGTTTTAGCATTATCTATATCACCAATATTTTCGTATAATTGAGCTAAAGAAGAAAAAATTGCAAAATGGTATTCAGAAGAAGAGTAATTGAAATCAGGTAAATTGGCTAAAGCCATATGATAAGCTTTAATAGCTTTTTCTGAATCTTTCTGTAAATTATATAGCATCGCCTTTTCAACATAAACTCCTGGCCAAAAAGGAGCCTTATTTTCCAAAGTGATTAAAAGTTTATCTGCTCCTAAAAAATCTCCAATAGCTGCTTTAGCTTTGGCTTTCGCAAGCAAAGCATAGGGTTCTTTTTCTGGTATAGACCAAGCTAATTTATATATATGCTCTTCAAAAAATCTTAGTAAATCCGGATCCTGTATATTAGAATAAACTTTTATAATCGAATCAACAGAATAGCTATCATAGAAAACTTGGTTTATAGGATTTATGTTTAATTTGTCTATTTTTATAAAATAATCCATCCCATTGTAATATTCTTCTGCCTTCCAACTAAGCACTGCTTTAGCAAAATAATGGTCAGCTAAAAATAATCGAGTTGTTTTATAAATTGACCAGAAAAAAATAATAAAAATGATAAGCAGTAAAAAATAACGACCCGAGTTTTCTATAAAAATTTTTCTTTCCGCCGGCTTTATTCTATTTGCTGAATAATCACAAGCTACCAGAATAGCCAAAAATGAGAAAAAATATATTTCTCCGCTTGGAATTGAAAAACCAAATAACAAGGAAAAAAGATAAGCGGAAACACCTAAAGCTAATACTAAGCTAAGTCCAGCTTGATTTTTTTCTTTAATATTTTGATATGCGAGACGAAAAAAATAAAAATATAAAGCCAGGAAGGCTAAAAACGCGCAAATGCCACCAAACATTAAAATATCTAGAATTAAATTATGAACCCGATCTGGTGTTTGTCCTATGCGCCGAAGGCCCCAGTCAGGACGGTAATA